>CAZNVX010000098.1:0-9031 GCA_964576225.1 uncultured Christensenellaceae bacterium | reverse complement strand
CCGTATTCGGGCGGGCTGAATCGCAATATTGTGCAGTGCCTTGATGACTTCGGCATTCCGCTGCGGCTCTCGCATACGGTGACGCGGCTGCATGGGCGCAGGCGGCTTGAAGGCGTTTCCGTCGCAGCGGTGGATTCATTCGGCATGCCGGTAAAAGAGACGGAGGAATATGTGCCTTGTGATACGCTGCTGCTTTCCGTCGGGCTGATTCCCGAAAACGAACTGTCGCGCGGGCTTGGGGCAGAGCTGGACGCGATGACCAACGGCCCGGTGGTGGACAGCGGCATGCAGACGCGGGTGCCCGGCGTGTTTGCATGCGGCAACGTGGTGCAGGTGCATGATCTGGTGGATTTTGTGACCGAGGAGGCCACGAGGGCCGGACAGGCGGCGGCCCAATTCATACAGAAACCGCAGACGCCGGCCTGTGTCTGTACGCAGCCCGGACGGGGCGTGCGGTATGTGGTGCCGCAGCGGCTGCGCGATGACGGTACGGACAAAACGTTGTTTTTCCGCATGGCGGGTGTATATAAAAACTGCGTGACGGTGGCGCGCTGTGGAGATGCCGTAATCGCGCGCAGGAAAAGAGCTGTCTGCACGCCGGGTGAGATGGAGCGGCTTGAAGTGTGCGGGAGTGACGTCTGCGGTGATGTCACCGTGACGGTGGAGGAGGTGTGATGATGGAACAAAAGAACCTGACGTGTATCGTATGCCCGCTGGGATGCCGGATGACGGCGGAGATGGACGGCGGCTGTGTGTTACAATTAACCGGGGCGACGTGCAGGCGGGGCGAAAGCTACGCGCGGGCCGAACTGACCGACCCGCAGCGGACGCTGACGACGACGATGCGCGTTATCGGCGCGGGGCTCGTCCCCGTGAAATCGAAAGGGACATTGCCCAAAGCGCTGATTATGGACAGCATGAAGGTGATCAACGCCACCAAAGTGAAAGCGCCGGTGGAGGCAGGTGATGTGGTGATACACAATATACTGGGAACGGGTGTGGATATTGTGGCCACTGACCGCGCGTACATATTAAACAGATGTACCGCGTGACCGAAACGGTGTGCGGCGCCGCGCTGCACCGTCATAATTCCAAGTGGCTGCCGTTCAAGTATGACATCAATGTGTACCGCGGCTGCGCGCACCGGTGTGTTTACTGTTATGCGCTGTATTCGCATCAATATATCGGCGGCGGCGATTTTTATCAACAGATCTATGCCAAAACCAATATTGCTGATGTGCTGCGGCATGAACTGCCGCGATTTGCGCGTGAACTGGTGAATCTGGGCGGCGTGACGGACAGCTATCAACCGGCCGAGAAGGAATGCCGGCTGATGCCCGGCGTGCTTGAGCTGCTGGCGCGGTTTGGGGTGCCGGCAGTGATATCCACGAAGTCTGCGCTGATACTGCGGGATGCGGAGCTGCTCAAACAGGTGGCTGAAGCGGGCGGACTGACTGCGGCGCTGAGCATCACCACGATGGACGCATCGGTGGCGTCGCTCATTGAGCCGGGCAGCCCGCCGCCGTCGGAGCGCATGGCCGCTGTCGCCGGCCTCAAAAAGCACGGCTTGGTCTGCGGCGTTCATGTGATGCCGGTTATTCCGTACCTGACAAGCGACGCCGACAGCTTAGAGGCCGTGTTCCGCAGGGCGAAGGATGCCGGTGCGGATTATGTGCTGACCAGCGCCCTCAATTTAAAAGGCCCCACAAAGCGGGGCTTTTTTGACGGAATCCGTGAGGGGTTTCCTTCCGAATACAGACGTATCACCGCGCTCTACCGTGACGCAAATGCGTACCGCGCCTATAAGAAAGCGCTGCATGATTCAGTCGCGCAGCTCCGTTCTAAATACGCGATGCCAGCGTATATCAGGGCTGCCGAGAAACAGACGGTCACACAGATATCCTTCTTTTAAGCCGCACGATCATGCTTTTCTCCGCCCCGCACGATGCGCAGTGTCGGCCGGTGCATTTCCTTTCTTTTATGCTCCTTGCGCTCATACACAAACAGTAGTGCCGTAAAAGCGGAAAACAGCACGACCGCACCGGCCACCAGCAGACCGGCTTCCATTATTCTCTCCCACATAAGCCCCTCCCAAAACCAGAATCTATGTTCATGATAGGCCGTGTGGTGTCCGTTTTTGCGGACAGAATTAAGCGGTATCTGGACAAACCGGCCAGGCATATACTTTATCATGTCAACCCTTGGAGGTCCGTGATGAAGGAAATGATTGTTGTGCCGACAGTGCCGTATTCACACGACCAGCTGATGCGGGATGTGGTCCGGCTCAAAAGAGCGTACCCGGCATGGGTCAGCAGTGAAGATGCGGGATATTCGCAAGAAGGGCGGGCGTTGCCGCTGATCAGGCTGGGGACGGGCCGGATCGGACTTTTCTGCTGCGGGGCGCATCATGCGCGGGAATATGTTACAAGCGCTTATCTGATGTATGCGGTCAACGTGTACGCTCATATGGCGTCCACGAAAAAGCATCTGGGCAGATATAACATGGAGAAACTGCTCAACGAGTGTTCCATGTATGTGATGCCGATGGTCAACCCGGATGGCGTCACGCTCGCGCAGGGCGGCCTCAAGGCGGTGCAGCAGCCCGAAGACGTGGCCAGAATGACGCTGGTTCGTCCATCCTACTGCGAGTGGAAGGCCAACGTGAACGGTATTGACTTAAACCGCCATTACCCGGTGCTGTGGGAGCAAAGATACACGCCGGTCAGCGCGCCGGCGTCCGAGCTGTTCGGCGGCGCCATACCGGCCGAGGAGATGGAAGTGAAAGCGGTGATGCGTTTTTGCAAAAGCCACTCGCTGCGCGCAGCGCTATCGTTCCACGCGAAGGGCGAGTCGATCCAATATGCGGATACGGCCACAGCTGGCAAGATACCACAGGCATCAACGCTTGCGCGCCGCATATCCGACATATCGGGGTATACGGTTATGCCGGTATCCGACAACCCGGGTATATTTGCGGGCAGCTTTGAATCCTGGTTCCGTGAGGCGTTTTTACGCCCGGCGCTGCTCGTCAAGCTGTCGCCGGCAGTGAACGGCGCCATGCCGCTGGATGAAAAGGAATTCTTCTCAGTTGTCTGGAAAAAAGCCCGGTACATCTGCGCGCAGGCGCTGACAGTGCTGCGGGACGGCTAGCCGCCTCAATGCATATGAAAAAGGCATGGCTCTTTAGAACCATGCCGCTTTTGCCGTTACGGCTAATATGTTCCGGGACGCCCGCACGTCCCGAAACATAAAGCCAGACAAAGAAGTTTATCCTTTTAAAAGGGCAAATGCCGCTTTTAAAACTGATGGAGCCCCTATGCTGTTTGGGGTATCAATAACGTGTCAGGTACTGCTCGATTTCCCACGGATGGACAGCTGTCCGGAAAGCATCCCATTCCTTCATCTTGAATTCGTAGTAGATATTGAAGATGTGTTCACCCAGCGTATCCTTGGCGAGCGAGCTGGTCTTGAAGACCTGAAGCGCGTCATAAAGGTTGCCCGGGAGGCTTGACACGCCGCAATCCTCCATTTCACAGTCGGTCATCCGGAATATGTTGCGGTCAACTGACGGCGGCGGCGTTAAACCCTTCTTGATACCGTCAAGGCCGGCAGCCAGCTGCAGCGCGATGGACAGGTAAGGGTTGCAGGTCGGGTCGGGGCTGCGCAGCTCAATACGCGTGCCGGCGCCTCTTGAAGCCGGGATACGGATCAGCGGGCTTCTGTTTTTAGCAGACCAGGCCACATAACAGGGCGCTTCATAGCCGGGAACCAAACGCTTATAGGAGTTGACCGTCGGGTTGGTTATGGCAGCGATGGAATGAATGTGTTCCATGATACCGGCAATGTAATTGTAAGCCGCGGGCGAGAGCTCAAGCGGTCCGTTTTTGTCGTAGAATGCGTTGCCGTCCTTGGTGGAAAGCGACTGGTTGGTGTGCATGCCGCTGCCGTTGATACCGAATATCGGCTTGGGCATAAATGTGGCGTACAGGCCGTGGCGTGCTGCGATGCTCTTGACGACGATCTTGAAAGTCATGATATTGTCTGCAGTTACCAAAGCGTCGGCATATTTGAAGTCGATCTCGTGCTGGCCTTCAGCCACCTCGTGATGCGACGCCTCGATTTCAAAGCCCATTTCCTCAAGCGTCAGGCACATATCGCGGCGGGCATCCTCGCCTTTGTCGATGGGAGCCAGATCAAAGTAACCGCCGTCGTCATGTGTGATGGTGGTGGGTTTGCCTTCACCATCCGTCTGGAAGAGGAAAAACTCGCACTCAGGGCCAACGTTCATTGAATAGCCCATGTCGGCCGCCATCGCCAGTGTCTTTTTCAGCACATTTCTCGGGCAGCCGCCGTACGGCTCGCCGTCGGTGGTGTAAACATCACAAATGAGCCGGGCGACTTTGCCCTGCTGTGGCCGCCACGGGAAAATCTCGAAAGAGTCCGTATCCGGCCGCAGAAGCATATCCGACTCCTCGATGCGGACGAAACCATCGATGGAAGAACCGTCGAACATACACCCTTCCTCCAGCACGCGGGGCAGCTGTTTGGATGTGATGGCGACGTTCTTGAGTATACCGAATACATCGGTAAACTGAAGCCTGATAAACTTTACGTCATTTTCCTCAACCATTTTGAGGACTTCTTTGTTTGTGAACCTCTTTGCCATGAACAAACACTCCTTTTATAATATATTTTCATATGGTTTACTAAACTATATATCAAGTATGCCCGTCGCGTTGTAGGCCGAAACGTTATGCTCGCAAGAATCCAGCCCTTTTATTTCTTCTTCTTTCTTCACGCGCAGGCCAATTACCTTCCTGACGATTGCGAAATATGCGAAGCTGATCAGCATCGCATAGGCCGCACAGGCAACAATACCCAGTGCCTGAGCGCCCAGCAGCGCCGCGCTGCCTTCAGTGAACAAGCCGTCGCTGGTGGCGAACAAACCCACACACAATGTGCCGAAACCGCCGGTTAAGCCGTGCACCGATATGGCCCCGACCGGATCGTCGATACGCAGCTTGGCGTCGAATAACACCACGGAGAAATACATCACAATGCCGGACAGAAGGCCGATCACCACGGATGCCCAAGGCGCAACCGAGGCACAGCCGGCCGTGATGCCGACGAGGCCGGCCAGACATCCGTTGAGCGTAAGCCCCACGTCTGTGCGGCGGCCGCCTTTGATATAGCTGATGGCCATGGCACTGATGGCGCCTGCCGCACCCGCAAGTATGGTGTTGACCGCCACAAGGCCGATATCCTCGGTGGCCAGCAGACCGCTGCCGCAATTAAAACCGAACCATCCAAACCACAGGAGCAGCACGCCCAGCGCGCCCAAAGGAATGCTGTGGCCGGGGATGGTGCGCACCGTGCTCCGGTGCGGGTATTTGCCAGCTCGAGCGCCCACAAGCTTTGCGCCGATCAGCGCGGAGAAACCGCCCACCGCGTGAACCGCTGTGGAACCGGCAAAATCGGTGAAACCCAGCTCGGACAGCCAGCCGCCGCCCCAGATCCAGTGCCCCGTGACCGGATAGATCACTGTGCACATCACCAGACAAAAGCCCAGATAAACACCAAATTTCATGCGCTCGGCAACAGCGCCGGATACGATGGTGGCGCAGGTGGCCGCGAAAACCGCCTGGAAGAACCAGAAAACATGCGTGCTGAGGAAGGACGCACCCTCGGCGTCCACAAGAAACGCATCGCCGAACAACCCCAGAATGGGAGACCCGACCACGCCGCCGACATCCGCTCCATACATGAGTGAATACCCGATCACGTAATATGACAGAGAGCCGATGGCGATTGTCAAAAAATTCTTCATAATGATGTTCGCCGTGTTTTTTGACTGCGTCATACCGGCTTCCACGCAGGCAAAGCCGGCATGCATGATAAACACGAGCACGGCACATATGAGCACCCAGATGTTATTCAGCGCAATCGCAGTTGTGATCCCGTCCATAAAGCCCTCCGTCACAGCAGATAAAAATAAAAAACGATACCAAATACGGCAAAAAAGCCGTGTCTGACATCGTTGTCCTGTCACTATAATATATGAGATAAGATATCATAATTGAATATGGTTTGCAAGATTTTTTTAATAAATTGCAAACTATTAAATCTTGAGACTGCGGACAGGCATTGGATATGGTATAATCATCAACAAGGACGGTTGTGGTGAATAATGCTTTGGAGTGTTTGATATAAAATGGATGCCAATATTCGCAACAGATTCATCGTTTTCGGAATTGTCACGGTGGCGTTGTTTGTGATACTTTTTGTTCAATTGATACACCTGACGCTGGTGAAGGGGGAGGAACTCGCTGCACAGGCGGCGGCGCTCGATAAGCGTGAGATCACGATATCCGGTGCGAGAGGCAGCATTCTTGACCGCAGCGGCCTGCCGTTGGCATATGATGAAAAGGCGTACAACGTTCAGTTTTATCGCGACCCGACCAAGAATACAGAGACGGACAGGGCGTATTACACGTCCATTATTATCGACACCATCAATATAATTGAGAAAAACGGCGGCAAGACAGTGGATACGTTTGCGATTAAGTATAACGAGCAGAAGGGCGAATACTATTTTGACTGGGGTAAGATATCGGATTCTGCAAAAGTCCGGCGTGAAGAGGTATGGCGCAAGAACATGTATGTGGATACCAAAACCAAGACACGAACGCCGGAAGAAATATATCTTTTTTTACGCAACAAGTATAAAATACCCAGCGAGATGGGCTTTGATGAGGCCCGAAAAGTATTGTCAATCTGGCAGGATGTGCAGCTGGCGTCGTGGGTGGCGTATAAGCCGGTGGATGTGGCATATGACGTGAGCATACAGACGGTGGCCGAAATTGAGACCCAGAAGGCTGAGCTTCGCGGAATGAGCATTGAGGACAGCACGGTGCGCGTTTATCCGCGCGGAGCCGTTGCGGCGCATGTAATCGGGTATTTGGGGCGCATCACTGAGGATACGCTCAAAGATTACGGCGTACCCGAAGACCCCGCTGAGGGAACGACAGCCAAAAGGAGCCTGACGGATTTTGGCTACAATGAAGAACAGATTCGGGACGTAAAAGGGCTTTTGGGCTTAGGCTATGGTGTGGACGATCTGCTGGGTGTCGAGGGTATTGAAAAATCGATGGAAGCTTATCTGACGGGCAACAGCAACGAACGCCAGGGCAAGCAGGTGGTCGAGATCGACAAAATGGCGGTGGTGCAAAACGTGCTTTCGTCCACCGAACCGTCGCAGGGCTTTAACGTGATGCTTACCATCGATATTCCGCTGCAGCTGGCGGTGGAACAGTCGCTCGCGGACAATATACCAAGAATCCACGACCGCCAGGTTCAGGATTTTAATAAGGACAGGGATAAACCGGAAAAAGACCAAAAGTATAAAGGGATTGAATTAAGCGACCTGAAGCTGGCAGAATCGGGCGCGGCGGTGGTGCTGAATGTGAAAACAGGCGAAGTGCTGGCGCTGGCCAGTAACCCGAGCTTTGACCTGAACTTGTTTACGGGGGGGATTGCCGCCGATGTCTATGAGGCGATGCGCGAAGACCCGGCCGCGCCGCTGTTTAACAAGGCGATCGCCAGCCGCGCGACGCCGGGATCCATATTCAAAATGGTGACCGGCCTTGGCGCATTGATGGAAGGCGAGAACAACCGGATGAAAGGCACCACGCTGACGGAACGCATCGGCTGTGACGGCACATATACAACAGGCATATTGGACGTCAAAAAAGCGCCAACATGCTGGAAGAAGCACAATTATCAGGTGGCGCACGCCAATCAGGACATCGTGCTGGGGCTGGAGCACAGCTGTAACTACTACTTCTACACGCTGGCCGGCCGTATGGGTATCGACCTGCTGGAAAAATGGGGCGAGGAATTTGGCTTGGCATCGTCCACCGGCATAGAGCTGCCCGGTGAAGCCATCGGCCAGATCGGCAGCCAGAGATTGTTGTTTGATCCGGACAAGCCCATCGATAAGCAGGCGACGTCGAGGCCGATGCTTGTGATGGAAAAAGGTCCGTACTCCGTGACGGCGATGATCAAGGCCTATGCCGAGGAGATCGGCGTGTCATATTCAGATGAGGAAATCAGAGAAGCGGCGACCGAAATTGTCTATCTGATGGGCATAACATGGACGACGAATGAGCAGGGCTATGTGGTGGACCAGGAAGGGGCCACGATGGGTCAGCATGTCCGCCAGGTGCTTTATGAAAAGCTTGGCATATCCACAAAAGTGTCAGGAAATCTGTCCGCCCAGATTTCAAGAACGCTCACGGAGCTGCAGTGGACGCCCACGCAAACAGTGGCCACAGGCATCGGCCAGGGCATAACGGCGGTCACGCCCATTGCGGTGGCGCGGTATGTGGGCGCGCTGGTCAACGGCGGCACAGTTTACGAAGCGCATATTGTCAGCAAGGTGGTGGCGCAGGACGGCACAGTGGTAATTGACAAGGAGCCGGTGATCCAAAACCAGCTTGATGCACCGCAGGCTTATCTGGATGCGATAGTAAAGGGTATGTCTTCCGTGGTGTCCGCTGAAGAAGGCACGGCATCCGATTACTTTGCAGACTTTGAGTACAGGTACGACATCGGTGGCAAAACAGGGACGGCGCAGGTGTCGAATATTGATCTTGAAAACAACAGTTGGTTTGTGTGTTTTGCGCCGTATGATGCCGATGACCCGTCTGTTGAAGCCGAGATCGCCATCGTGGTTTATGTGCCGCATGGTTATATCGGTGGCCTTTCGACATTGGTGGCAAAGGATATCATCAAATATTATATGGATGAGAAAAAGATTGTGCCGGAACAGACGATACCCGATCCTGATTCGGTGGTCTATTGACCAACCAATTTGTTATCATAAGCAGGAAAAAAGAATATATTTGTTGAATTTTGTTTGTTATAGTATATCAGGCGCAATTGTGAGGGTCATATGGGGATTAGCATTAAAGGAAAATCGGGCGGCGTGCTTGAAATCATGATACAGCCGTCCGTCTCTTATGATGAGATA
>CAZNVX010000097.1:1608-9073 GCA_964576225.1 uncultured Christensenellaceae bacterium | reverse complement strand
CTTTCGGTCGGCGGAGAATATTTTGCCTCGGCGGCGTCGGCGCTGTATGTGCGGATCGACGGAAACCGGATTGTTGAAATGATAGAGCATTACGAAGCCTGAGCACAGGCGCATCGGGGTAAAACGTATTCAAAAAGCTTGTTTCTCCGCGCCGTTTTCGGGTTATCTATAAAACAGCGTGGATCTGCGCGCGTTAAAGGGGCAACGGGGCTCCGGAATCTGCCGCAACGGCGGCTCTTTTCGGAGTCTTTTTTATATTTTATACGAACGGCGGGGTATCACATGCAGCTTATGGCACAGCAACAGGCTTATCGACTTGATTTGGAGAGGATACTGAACCAGGGGCTTCTAGAGGCGCACTTTCAGCAGGTCGTATCAATGACGCGTCTGACCGTGTGCGGGATGGAGGGTCTGATACGATGCAGGCAGATGCCGGTGCCGCCAAGGGCGCTTTTCGACACGGCGCAGGCGGAAGGCTTGACGGTGGAACTGGACAGGCAATGCCGGGACACGGTGCTGGCGGCTTTCGCCTCCGTGCATGCGGCGTATCCGGATAAGATGCTGTTTCTGAATGTGGACGCGTCGATACTGGACACGGTGGGCGGCTCGGGCTACCTGATTCGTCAGGCGGAGGCACACCGCATACCGCCACACCGCATTGCCATCGAGATCAACGAAACGCGGGTCAACAATGCTGCCGCGCTCAGGGCCTTCATCGGGCCCGCGCGGGAGGCCGGTTTTCTGCTGGCGCTCGACGACGTGGGCGCCGGTTTTTCCAACCTTGATCGAATTCCGGTGGTTAAGCCGGATATCATCAAGATCGACATGTCGCTGGTGCGCCGCATTGAGAGCGACTACCACCGCCAGGAGGTGTTCCGTTCACTGGTTCGCCTGGCCGGGCGTATTGGCGCCGTGGTGGTGGCGGAGGGTGTTGAGTCGGAGGAGGAGGCCTTTACGGTGCTGCGCCTGGGCGCGGGCATGATTCAGGGTTATTGTTTTTCCCGCCCGCAAGCGCTGGGCGGCGACCCGTTCTCGAACAGCCGCATCGACACCCTGGCCGGACGCTTTTCCAAGCACATGAACCGGCACGCCGCCATCGAACGCCGTCAGTATGACAGCGCGGCACGGATGGCAATAAAGGCGCTGCCCGGTCTGAGCGCCTGCCGCAATTTCGACGAGGAATTATGCCGTATCGTGGCGGGCTGTGACACTGCGGAATGCGCGTATGTGCTGGACGCGAGCGGGGTGCAGTGCAGCGGCACCGTGTTCCGGCCCGGCTGCGAGGGCCGTCAGAGCAGCCTGTTTTACTCCGCGCGCCCGGGCGACGACCATTCGATGAAGCGGTATTATTACGGCTTGTCCGGTGAGACCAACGGGCGCCACATGACCGAACCGTATGTGTCGCTGGCCACCGGCAACCTGTGCGTCACGTTCTCCGAGGCTTTTTATGACGCCGATTTCACAAAGCGTATACTCTGTATCGACTTCAAGGCCGGCCATACCCTATAAACACAGCCGTACACAAGAGCCGCTTGCGTGACCGCAGGCGGTTTTTTCGCAGAGCAAACCTCTTGCCCGCCGCTTGCATATCATATCACAGAGGCTGTATAAAGCGAGGTGAAAGAATGGAACACAGAACATATCCGAACGACGGGTACCCGGAAAACAACGTCTGGACCCGATGGGTTCAGGACAACATGCAGGGGCACATACCCAGCAGCCCCATGCCCGCGCCGCCGCCGGTGCGGGAAGACCCGTACAACACGCGCACAAATCTAGAGGCCGCGCTGATCACCATCGGGCGGCTGGCGGAAGTTGATGCGGCGGACAGGGCGCTTGACGACCACCTTTTTGACGCAGCGCCGTGTGAGGAAGACAGGGGCATTATCGCCGGTATACGCGACGACAAGACAAAACGCTTTAAGCTGTTTCGTCAGCTTTATTATGATATCACCGGCGAGAAGCTGCCGCGCGAAAAGGCCGCTGCCGTGCAGCTGCCCGCGAGCTACGGCGAGGGGCTGGCCAAAGCGCTGATGGATGTGCAAAGCGCGGTGAGGGCATACAAAAACGTGCTATACGCCATGCGCAGCCGCCGCCATGTGAACTTGGTCACCGAGATCATCACCGACGCGCTGCGGCACCTGGGGCTTTACAACTACCTGTACAGCAAGAACCGGGGCGTATAAACCGCCGGTAAGCAAGAAGGCCGCCTGGCGGGGCGGTCTTTTTGTGCGGGAATGAGGAAGATCAATCGGGAGATATGCATAATACAGGATTGCCTTTCGCCCGCGTCACACGCGCCGTTTTTTGCCGCACGTCTGGCACACGGCCCAGGTCACCGTCTTTGAACGACGCCCGCGGATCAGAAAGAACAGCGCGATCCATCCGATGACGGGCACGCACAGCAGAAAGATGTAGAACAGCGTGAGCAGGCAGCCGCGCGGCCGCTGCTCGGCCACCGGTGTCACAAACACATGCGTGCTGCCGCATTTTGAGCAGATCATCAAGTCGCCTCCTTAAGATGGCAGGGCCTTATGGCTAACCCTTGAGCCGCGCCGTGAGCGGCTGCGAGACAAACAGGCCGCCGCCGCCCTGCCGGGCCTTTTGCAGGCCGGTTTGCGCCTCGCGCAGCATATCGTCGCCGGTGAGCCCGGACAGCCGGGACGCCGACAGCTCGGCAAACCCTGCGGAAAAGCTGACGCCGCTGACGCCCTGAGCGGAAAACACCGCGTCCATTGTCTCATGGATGCGCCGTGAGATGGCTGCGGCCATGTGTATGCCTGCGCCCGGGAACACGAACACGAACGAGCCGCTGCCAAAGCGCCCGATGACATCCTGACGGCGCGTGCACTGCCGCGCGATCTCGGCAAAGCGGCGCAGCACCTCGCCGCCTGTGACGCCGGCGGGCAGGCTTTCGGCGCACTCGATGGCAACAATGCCCACCGATACGGCGTTGTCCGGCCCGGCCTGCCGCGCGAGACCCGCCACAATGCCGATCAGGCTTTGCGCGCTGACGGCCGCGGGGGCGCTGTCCAGCTCCAGGTTCTGCGTGAGCATCTGTGCGTATTGCGTCTCGCGCGTGATATCCGAAAATGATGCCACCACGAAACGCCGTCCCAGATCCACCGCGCCCGCGCTGAACCGCAGCGTCTTGACGACGGGCGTTCCGCCGTGCGAGAAAGCATGGCTTAATTCGGCGCACCGGACGTGCACGCCCCGCTCCAACGCGTCCGAAAAGCCCCGGTGGAAACCGCAATCCCGGCAGGACGGGGCGTCCCCGCACGTGCGGCTGCTGCCAAAAACGGACGCACAGCGGAGCGCGCTGCCAAAACGCAGACCTTTGTAATTCTTGCGGGGCAGAGAGAAGGCGGACAGCATGAAGGCGTTGATATGGACAATCTCAATGTTTTCGTTGAGTACCACCAGCCCCACGGGCGCGTATCTGTAAACCTCGTGAAAAAAACTGTCGTGCATGCGGCTGTCCTCCATGTTTGCTGTGAATGCGGCGACCCGGGATGCCGCGGTGTGAGATACAACGGAGAATCACGAAACATATACACTCATTATACCCGCCTGATACCCGTGTGGCAATAGCGTTGCAGTATGAATATAACGCGGGGGAAAAGGTTTTTTCATCGTTGCGTTGAATACAAATAAATGGGCAAAACATTTTGCACGATTTGGTGGGGGAGGGTTATTTGATATGGATGATATGAATAAAGACCGGACGCAGGAGCCGCAAGAGGGTTATACAGCGCCGGAAGGCTATCCGCCGCCGGAGGGCCATCCGCCACCGGAGGGCAATCCGCCACCGGAGGGCTATCCGCCGCAGGGGGGCTACCCGCCGCAGGGGGGCTACCCGCCGCCGGGAGGTTATCCGCCTCAGGGGGGCTACTCGCCGCAGGGGGGCTACCCGCCGCAGGGGGGCTACCCGCCGCAGGGGGGCTATCCGCCGCAGGGGGGCTACCCGCCGCAGGGGGGCTATCCGCCGCAGGAAGGTTATCCGCCACAGGGGGGTTATCCGCCGTATGGATATGCGCCGCCCGCGGCAAAACCGCCGAAGGCCAAAAAACAGCCGGACGGCAGGAAACGCAGGCTGTGGGTTTGGCTGCTGGCGGGCGTGTTGCTGCTGGCCGCTGCTGCCGCCGCGGTGGTGTTGTTCGTGCTGCCGGGAATCACGGAAACGGACATGGGCTTTGAGACGGTGCTGTTTTATCAGAACGGCGACGCATATTACGCGACTGCGCAGGGTGAGAGCATTGTGCTTAAGGATGTGCACATCACGGGCGGCTACATCAACGGCATGATCAACCGGAACAGAGACACGCTGTTTTATCTGGCTGACGTGGACAACGGCGAGGGCACGCTCATGCGGCTGGCGCTTGGAGACCCGAAAGCCAAGCCGGAGGAAGTGTCACGCAAGGTGTGCAGCGCTTACGCCTCGTCGGACGGCACCCGCGTGCTGCTGCTCAAGAAAATGGACGGCAGTGTGGGCGATTTGTATTTGTGGACGGCTGCCGGGGAGCAAAAGCTTGATTCGTCTGTAAAGGAAATGTATTTCGACTTTTCGCTCAACGGCCAGAATCTATACTATATCAAATACAGCGACAAGGCGGACGGCGAAGGACGCAGCACGCTGTATGTGAAAAAGGGGGGCGCGGAGCCCGAGGAGGTGGCGGCGGACAGCTCGAGTCAGAGCATCGGTTACGCATATGCGTTTGACGACGGCACCGTTTTCTATGAAACGTATGACAAAGACAGCGGAGATGCCATGCTGTACCGCTACGCAGCAGGCAGCTCTGACCGCATCGGCAAGGGTCGTATTGAGGCGGTGTTCAGCTCAAGCGAGCTGCTTTTCAGCGACGACGGCACGCTGTATCACAGCACGCCAGGCGGCCGTGAGCGCGTGACCAAAGATTACCAGAGCGTGGCGTTTGCCTCGCAGGACTATTTCAGCACATTGCAAAGGCTGTCCGACAAGCATCTGGTGCTGGTGGAGGGCAGCGGCAGTGGTGATTACGTGCTGTCCGAGTGGGTGCCCGGCAAGGAACCGGCGGAGATCACCAAGGCGGACCGAACAATGATATCCGTGAACAAGGGGTTTGACTGGGTGGCTTATCACAAGAAAGACACGCAGTATCTGGCTCAAAAAAAGGGCGGCGCGTGGGAAGACCGCATCAAGGTTGCAGGCGATCCGAAGGCCGGCCGCTTTGATAAAGGCGGAAAATATTATTACTACGTGACGGGCGACGGCGAGTTCGGCCGATATGCGCTCGCGTCGGGAGACAACGAGGCGCTCTACGACGACGTCAGCTACTTTTTGCTGATGAGCGGCGGCGCTTATGCGGTGACCTTTGACAATGAACTGTATCGCATGACGGACGGCCGTGAGAAGCTGCTCGCGGAGGACGTTTACAGCGTGACAGAGACGTTTGGCGGCGGGTTCTATGTCACCAAAGCGGCGAATGTGTATGATATCGAGTATTTTGCGCCGGGTGCGGACAAAGGCGCGCGTGTGGTTTACGACGCGGATGCGATGATGTACCTGAACGGCTATATCCGCTACGCGCCGGAATATGAGCAGGATGACTTTGCGCCAATACCGGAATCTGACCTGCCACTTAATGACATGCCGTCAACCCCGCCGACGCCCGCTGCGCCCGCACAAGCGCCTGTCTACACCACGGCGCCGGAGGACGATTTCTACCTCATGACGCCGGACGCGGCGATGCTGATGCTGTATTCGGACGCGCTGGTTTATCTGGGCGAGAGCAGCTATACGGCATATTACACGCCCAAGCAGAATGAGCAGCTGGCCGAAGCGGCACTTGCGGGCGGTGCGACAATAGAGCAAGTCTCCATACTGCAAAATTTCTTGTATGGTTACAATAATTTGCACATGTATAAGGAATACGGTGACGAGAGTGATTATGAATACGCAACGTCTTATCTGAAGGAGGCGATCAGTCTCTACGAAGCGTATCTTTACAACTGATTTTGGTGGAATCCGAATGAGCTGAGGGGCATGGAGGCGTTGTCTCCATGCCATTGCTAAAGGAACGCCGCTCGTTGGGAGAGCCTGATCAGGGAATGCCTTGACGCAGGCACTCTCCGCGGGCTTGGACGCGACCATTGCATAGCCCGGGGGCAATATGCTACCGCGCTTTTTGCATACTTTCCAAGAATGAAAATATATGGTAAAATAGATAATGTAAAATTGAGAATATCAAGAGGCGTAATAATGATCTCAAAAAAACAAAGAAAGAATTATTTGATTATAGTAAGCGTTTTTATGCTAATTGGATTAGTCCTTTTTGGATCGCTTGCCATATACGCTCAGTTTACATATGTATTTGCATATTCATTACTTGGGGGGTTAATGATGGGAGGTACCGCATCGGGCAGCATATTATTTGGACGATATATAAAACAACAGAAATCTGCAGTTTTGATTGTCTTATGCTGTATATTCTTTCCCATTGCGTTAATGGTAATAATAATAATTGGCATGGTGCTATTAATCCCATACTATATAAGCAACATTATAGTGCTTGTTCAAGTTCATAAAAAAAATAACCCTAACGGCTATGAAACAATGCGTTCTGGATCAAAGAGGATAATATATTCAGTGTTCGGGAGTATTTTAATTGTTTCTATAGTTGGTTATTATGCTTATACAACTATAAGAAATACACATATCGCTAATAGCATAGTTGAAAATACAGGGTATACTGTTGGCTCGCCACAATATGTTATCTATAAGAATTACTACTATGATCAAATAAGCAAAGATTACAATTTCAACGCAGATTACGACTATTTGATAACAAATAATACGCTTTTTATACTCGTAAAAAAAGGGTATGTATGCTATTCAAACATTATATTTGAACTGCCAAACGGACAATATCCTGATAAGAATAATTATAATATGTCTGGCGGTAGCTACGGTGAATTGATGAGGAGAGATATTGATGAGTTATTCTCAATGATTAAAATAGCCAATGTTGGTGACAAATATGCTTATATGCTAATCATAGACGCGAGAAGTAAAGATGAACGTTTAGCTGACCTTAGTGAAACATTTAGTATTGATAAAGAAGCTGCCAGTAAGATCATATATGATAATACCTTTGCAGATCCTGATGAACTCCGGCTGGTTGATGAAAATGGCTCTTTAATAGAAAGAATCGAGATCAATGATGGTCGTTATATTGCATACTGCGATTCATTTAGAAAAGAAGAAACGGATTATTGTGTTATGGCATTATATAAAGGAGAAACACTCATGCTTTTAACTTATGAGGATGTAGTAAGCGGTAATATTACTCGACGATTGAACTAACAATATTTAAAACCACCCAAGCTAGCCCAACGAGTGGCAGGAGGATACTACTTCTACGAGTACGACATCCGCGGCAGCGTGACAGCCATCGTTGCGCCGGACGGCACGCTCGCCAAAGGG
>CAZNVX010000097.1:0-1598 GCA_964576225.1 uncultured Christensenellaceae bacterium | reverse complement strand
ACGACGAGTTCGGCAATTTGTCAGAGACGGGTGAGGCGTCATTCAAGAACGAGGTGACGTTCACATCCAGCGTCACCGACAACAGCACCGGCCTGCAGTACATGAATGCACGGTATTACAACCCAAGCACAGGCCGCTTCCTGACGCAGGACAGCTACTCCGGCAATGCCTACGAGCCGTGGACGCAGCACCTGTACAGTTATTGCGGGAACAACCCAACGAATATGGTGGACCCGACGGGGCACTATGCGGGGATGACGGTAAATGAGTATTCAAAAATAAAGTCGGGAGCACATAAATTCAAACCGTTGATTGATCCTTATATTAAGAAAGTGGTATCGAATGCTACAAACCCAACTGGAAAGGTATTGGAAGTAGTAGACGAATACACTTCGGAGTTATGGGATGAGGTTCAAGATGATCCGTCAGCTACAAACATTGTCAAGTGGGCAACGGTTGGCGGTATCGACCTTGACCGGATGTTTAAACAGGAAAACCCGCTGTGTTTTGATCATTGGGTGGCGAATATTCAAGGCTTTCTGTTTGTCTATATGTTTTATCAGGCAGGAGCTAATGCTGTAGCCACCAATACTGCGACCAATGCGATGATGACGAGCGGTAAAGGACGTGTCATTGTTGGAGAGACAATGAAGAGAGTAGAAACCGCTGCAGAGATGTACCCAGATGCCAAAATACTGAACGATATGCCGGAGTATTGGAATATGGGTCTCAAAGATTATGAGGTTACTTCCAAAATGATGCAATACAATCGTAAGTGGATTTTAGAGCAACTCAGAAGCGGACGTGAAATTATTGACATTGGACTAGATGCCAATAGAATTACACCGAGCATTTTCTACGAAATGGAGCAAAACATGATAAAAAACTACCGAATTCTACACCCTTAGTTGAATGTACACACTAAACTGGAATGAGGTGAAATATGATTACTCGCGAAGAATATATTAATGCTGTAAGAAAATACTTTAGTTTTCTCGTAGAAAGATATGATTTTCTTGAGGTCGAAAAAAAATCGAAAAATTCAATGCTTTACGACGTTGAATACACAAATAAGAATCTGATTATCTCAATTTCATACGAGATAATGGGTGAAGGTGTAAATATTGACATTTTCAAAATCTTGAACGATAAAAGATCGGATTATGATGATTATGTGAACACAATTCATCTCAATCGAATCATGAAAAGTTCTCAAAACGAAGAAATAGTTGAGCAACTCAAGGTTTGTAAATCCTTATTTGAGCATTTTGGAAAGCCTGAGTCAACTTTTGAGGAAGAACTTCTAAAGAAAGCAGAATTACTTTCAAGTTTAATGAGGACAACTATTTTGAACAAATAGCTAGTCTTGCTTTACAGCAACCCAAAAGCATCTTGAAAACGGCATGAAATGGCGGTTTAAAGTACTACCGACCACCTATCTGACACACAAAGGGGCATTTCGACCACGTCATAAGCAATGCTGTAGCCACCAATACTGCGACCAATGCGATGATGCCAAGTGCGGGTGGAGGTGCTATTAAGGGTGGGAGCAATCTACTTAATCCTGCAGATGCAAGTAAGCAAATTTTAAATGCAAA
>CAZNVX010000096.1:0-9115 GCA_964576225.1 uncultured Christensenellaceae bacterium | reverse complement strand
TGATCCAGCCGTATCGGCTGAAAACGGTGCTGGCAGCGCTGTAGAAAATTCAATCGGCGTTTAACAGCGCACAGACAGGCAACAAGAAGGTTTCTCTGGCGGATCTGATCGTTCTCGCTGGATGCGTAGGCATTGAGCAGGCGGCAAAGAATGCCGGCCATGATTTGACTGTGCCTTTAGTGCCGGGACGTACGGATGCAACTCAGGAGCAGACCGATCTACCGTCTTTCTCGGTGCTTGAGCCCGTTGCGGACGGTTTCCGTAACTACCAGAAAGCCAAATTTGCCGTATCGGCAGAGGAGCTGTTGGTTGACCGTGCCCAGCTGCTGACGCTGACTGCGCCGGAGATGGCTGTCCTGATCGGCGGTATGCGCGTTTTGAACGCCAACTACGGGCAGTCTTCGCACGGTGTGTTTACCAAGAGGCCGGAAGCGCTCACGAATGACTTCTTTGTGAATCTGCTGGACATGAACACGGTGTGGAAGGCGACGACTGCGGATGAGGACGTATACGAAGGCCGGGACCGCGCGACGGGCGAGCTGAAATGGACCGGTACGCGTGTGGATCTTATATTCGGCTCAAACTCTCAGCTTCGGGCGATTGCCGAGGTGTATGCATGTGATGATTCCGCGGATAAGTTTCTGCAGGACTTTGTATCAGCCTGGAACAAGGTGATGAACGCAGACCGCTTCGACGTGGGATGAAGCGTCAATAAAGGACCAATAGGGTGGTATCTGAACAGAGGAGCACAGCTGTGAGCTCCTCTGTTTTTATGCTCAGCGTTTTAAGTCGGCGGCGTGCCGTGAGTGCCTGCCCGGCGATATGGCAGAAAAAACATAAAGCGCTGTGCTCACATAAAAACCCCCCGTATTGAAGCACCGGGGGGGATATGGGCGATAGGCTTATTGTGCCGTCTGTCAGCAGGGCTGGGCGAATTCCTCTGTCAGCTTGATGCGGAAACGCCGCTCAATGTCTGCAATAAGGCTCTGATCCTGCGGACTGACCAGTGTGCACGCCCGTCCTGAGCAGCCGGCGCGCCCCGTCCGGCCGATGCGGTGGATGTAGTATTCCATCTTGTCGGGTATATCGTAGTTGATCACCAGATCGATATCCTGGACGTCGATGCCGCGCGCCGCCACGTCGGTGGCCACCAGCACCGTGGTTTTGCCCTTGCGGAACGTATCCATGATCCTGTCGCGCTGGTTTTGGTTTAAGTCTCCATGCAGGCATGATACCCGCAGACCCTGATCGAAGAGCTGTTTATGCAGCGTCTTCACTCGGCGCTTGGTATTGCAAAACACCAGCGCAAGCCGGGGGCGCGACGCGGTGATCAGGCGTTTGACCGCGCCTGATTTCTGACGCTCAGCGGCGGTTAAGTAAGAGTGCTGCACCGTCTGGATGGGCGCGTTGCTGGCGCCGACCTCGATGCGCACCGGGTCGTCCTGAAACTGCCGCGTGATGCCGAGCACTGCCTGATTCATGGTGGCCGAGAACAGCAGCGTCTGGTGCTCGCCCGTTATGTATGAAAATATGGATTTGATGTCGGGCAGGAACCCGAAATTAAGCATCTCGTCCGCTTCGTCCAGCACCATGGTGCGTACGTTCTGCAGCTTTAATACGTTGCGGCCGATCAGATCCTTGACACGGCCGGGCGTGCCCACCACAATCTGCGCGCCCGCGCGGACAGCGCGTATCTGAATGGCGGCGGACTGCCCGCCGTAGACGCTGACGATCCGCAGCTTTGTGTGCGCCGCCAGTTTGCGGAACACATCGGTGATCTGCAAAGCCAGCTCGCGCGTGGGGCAGAGCACCAGCGCCTGTGTCCGGCTGTTTTCCCGTATCACTTCTTCGATGATGGGTACCGCGAAGGCGGCTGTTTTTCCTGTGCCCGTCTGCGCAAGGCCGATAATGTCCCATCCGTTGAGTATCAGCTCAAGCGTTTTTTGCTGTATGGGCGTGGGTGTGGTAAAGCCCGCGCGTGTCAGCGTGGTTTTCATTTCTTCTGATAACAATTCGTAGTACTTCAAATTCTCCTCTTTCTTTTCCGGGTGTCATGCATAAAAACAAAGACCCTGCATACATAGCAAAGTCTTTCGATTTTTGTTTATGTATAACAAGCCGTGTGTTTATCGCGGGAGCCGGAAAGCTCCCTAATGCCGTCGCGCAGGTCTCAATTCCCGCGCCGGGTGTACTATAAACACGACTTATTTGTAAAGCGCCATTCTCTTTAAGGGAATGCTTTGCGGGAGCTGCCGCAAACGATGATTTATAATACGAAGCACATTATATACCATGGATTGCAATTTGTAAAGCGGTTGGCAGGCTTTTCATCGATTACAATGCATCGGCGATGGCCGTAAACCAATTAAACACCAGGGGAAGAAGGCCATTACCTTGAATACGTTGCATGATTTTTCTTGTGTTTAGTAGATAAAAAATGATATTATCGACATATGTTAACAGGGCTTTTGTGACTTGAA
Source organism: uncultured Christensenellaceae bacterium (assembly GCA_964576225.1). Classification (GTDB taxonomy): domain Bacteria; phylum Bacillota; class Clostridia; order Christensenellales; family SZUA-584; genus SZUA-584. Next base: position 6,635 of record CAZNVX010000096.1, on the reverse strand, counting down.
AGGAAACTGCTATGAGAAGATTATTTTGCGCTGTATTAATTGCGTGCTGCGTTCTGATGGCGGCAGGCTGTGCCCGGAGTGAGCCTGTTGAAAAATGGGACCGACGACCCATGGTGATGGTTGAAGGAGAGATCTATTTGGATACGGGCAAGCAAATGCCGGTGGAAATTGTGGATGAGGCAATCATCGGCACCATCACATCATCGGTGGAAGGATCAGAAAAGCCGTCAGAGAACGGTCAAAGCAATTTCGGCAGCGAAGGCGCCCCGTATGCTTACTTGGACGACGGTCTTGTGGTTTTTCTGAATAACGAATGGACGTTTTTCGAGAAGGAGGAGGGATAACGCCCCGGGAGACCATCGTTAGTTTCTGGTGACCGACGATGCGTCTGTATCAACCCAGAGCCTGGTCAATTTGCCGTATCAGCGATTGCGTTCTCTTATCATCCGGAAAGCCCGCGTGCCACGCGCTGCCCGACCGCGCCTCATCCGCTTTGGCTTTGATGATCAGCTCAGGCCGGTACTCAAAGTGCAGATAGTCGAAATGCGCCCATTTGCCGCCCCAGATGAAGCCGTGCGCCTCCATCGTCTGCACCAGCTCGGGCGGATAACTGGCAAGGCGTCCTTGCCCCTGCTCGCGCGTTGCCCAGCGCCAGTAATCGCCGGGGCCGCTCGCGAGGTCTATCGCGATGCCGAACGCGTGCGGGCTTAATGTGCGGGTACCAGCGATCACGCGGTGGTTGTAAGTACCGTTTAAGGGATACACGAAACCGCCGATATCCGGGCGTGCCTTGATAAGAACGGCGATGTCGCCGAAGGCCGCTTCCAGCGCTGCCGCCGCGCCGCCGCGCCGGTTGAACAGGCCGCAGGGGGAGACGCTGCGCAGGTTGTCTTCGATGTCGCTTTGGCTGTCTCCGTAGACCGCGTGCAGCAGCGACAAGCACCGGATGCGCCCGGGGTCGTTGTGGCCCTCGGGTACGGCGGTGATCATATCAAGCGGGTAAGGCAGCGCCATCATATCCTCAATGTCGGCATCGGCCAGCTTCTGCTCAAAGCTTTTTATCCGCCCGTCGTCATAGGCGATTTTTCCCCCGGATGCCGTCAGCACGTAAATCAGGCCATCCGTGTCTTTCTCCGCGCCCGTGATATCGACCGGATAGGCCAGCATCAGCGCGAGCAGATCACGCCGGGCAGCCGTATCGCCGGCCGGAGCGCGGGACACCGCGAACACGGCAGCGCCCGCCTGAAAAGTGACGCGCGCGACGATGACCAGCAGGCTGAGCAACGATAATAACAAGACGGCCCGGAGCCTGTTCATCAGCACCTCCCGAACGCTTTAGCGGAGCGAATCTCTTTTGGCGATCCATGTGTGGATGACGCCCACAAAAAACAGCATACCGCCGTACCCCACGACAGGGTATAAATATTTGACCATGTTGGAAAACCCGAGCTGCCCAACAGCCAGCGCTATGGCGGCGGCTCCGGCCACGGCCGCCAATCTTGGCAGCCTTTGGGGCATCCGTCGCACAAAGCCGTACAGATTCCCCACGGCGGTGGTGTAGACGGCGGACAGGAGCACCACGGGGAACAGAACCTTGATGGCGGGCAGTATGCGCCGCGCGATGATCAGCATGGGTATCTGCGCATTGGCTGCCGCATCCATATTGGCCAACAGGCACAGAAAAATGGCCGTCATGCCCACGCCCAAGCCGGCGGCGCCCAGCAGCGCACCCCAGAACAGCTGCCTCCGGTCGGTCGCGGCAGCGCCGATGGGCGCCAGCACGCCGATGGAGACGACGATGTTGTACGACGCATAGTTGACGGCGGAGAGCAGCCAATGCGGTGTTGCGCCGTCTACGCCGACGGTCATCCGGATATCACCTGCTGTAACCGGGCTTTGAGACAGGCTGACGGCGGCGATGAGCAGCACCGATATCATCAGGAAGGGCACGATGTAGCTGTTGGCGTTCAGCACGCCCTGGGTGCCGGTCATCACGGTTACCAGAGCGGCAGCCGCCATCGCCGCGGTGCCCCAGAACGGCGGCAGGGCGTATTGCTCATGGAATATGGCGCCCGAACCCGCAATCATGGTGCAAAGGCCGCCAAACATGAACAGCGTGATGATCATGTCGATCACGGTGCCGGGCAGCTTCCCGTTGGTGTGGCGGACGATATCGACATGAGAATGGGCACGCAGGCTTTTGCCCAGCATCAATATGGAATAACCGATAAAGAAGAACAAGGCTGATGCGATCAGTATGCCTGCCAGGCCAATAAGCCCGTAAGCGCCGAAAAACCGGAGAATCTCCTGCCCCGAAGCAAAGCCGGCCCCCACCACCGTGCCAATATAGGCCGAGGCGATTTTGAATATGCCGATGGACGTGGGGCGTGATGTGAACATCGCGTTCCTGCCTTGCTGATTTCTTGTACTATTTTTATGTATGTGATCAAGCGCCGAAATATTTCCGTCCGCGTCTTAAACGCGGCTGTGCCGAAAAAAAGGTATAAAGGCCTTCCAGAGGGAGAGACTATAACATCATACATGCAAAGGAGGATCATATGACGCAAAAGATGGACCATCCGAATGACGGCATCAAGTGTTCGGTCAACACCTGCTATTTCTACATGAACGGGGATTACTGCAGCGCCGAGAGGATTCAGGTGGAGCCGAGAAACGCGGACACCGCTGAGCAGACGGATTGCGCCACATTCAGGAAGCACCAGTAAGAGCAGACAAAAAAACTGCCGGTCCCGCGGCAGTTTTTTTGTCTGCCCGGCGGGCAGGGTTTTCTATGAAAAAACCATTTGATATACTTGCGGTGTGAGAACAGCATTTGATTTTCCCAAATCGCTGAAGGGAGCGGAAAAATGAGAGGGCATGATCTTTCGTTTCTAAGTCTGGACCGGTCGTTGTTTATCGACAATGCATATAAGGAGTGGGCCGACCTCGACCGGCCTCTGCCTATCGGATACGGGCAAACCATCTCGCAGCCGAGCCTGGTTAAGGAAATGACCATGCAGCTGGCGCCGGACAAGAACTGCCGCGTGCTTGAGATAGGCACGGGCTCCGGTTACCAGACCGCCCTGCTCGCTATGTGCGCCGGGCAGGTGTTTACGGTGGAGCGCATTACGGAATTGTCCGAGAAGGCGCGCGGGCGGCTGGATGCGCTGGGGCTCAAAAACGTGCATTACCGTGTGGGCGACGGCAGTGAGGGTTGGGCGGAACATGCCCCGTATGATCGCATCATCACCACGGCTGCGGCACAGACACTACCCGATATACTGATCGGCCAGCTGAAGACCGGGGGTATAGCCATCGCGCCTGTAGGCCCAAAGGGCATGCAGGATCTGCTTCGGATCACCAAGGATGAAACCGGCGGATTACGCAGCGAATCGCTTGGGAAGGTCACCTTCGTGGAGCTGATAGGGCGCTACGGCTGGACGGGAGATTAAAGCTTACGGTGCCGGGCTTGGTTTCATTCAGTGTTTTGGGGGGTATATTCACTGTAACGGCCCATTACATTGTGAGGTAAAACATGGAACGCAAGCTTAAGATCCGCGCCAACATACTGATCTGCGTGATCATTTTCATTGGTTTCGTCGCTGTCGGCGTCACCAGTTACAACACATACGGCAATATCATCAGCGATGATATTGCCAATATTTCCAAACTGACCACAACAAACATCTATTCGGATATCCGCAACGAGCTGACCAAGCCGATATTCGTGTCGCTGACGATGGCAAACGACAGCTTTTTGAAAAACTGGCTCAAAGATGAAGCAGCGGGGAATACCGCGGCGCATCAGGAAGACCTGCGGCAGTATCTGATGGGGTTTCGGAAAAAATACAATTATGATTCGGTTTTTTTGATCTCCGAGAAATCAAAGGTCTATTATCACTACAACGGCATCAATAAGGTGCTCAGTCCTGAGGATGAGCACGACCAATGGTATTACAATTACATCGAAAGCGGCCTGACATATGACCTGGATGTGGACACGGATGAGGCCAACCATAACCGGCTTTCTGTGTTTGTGAATTGCCGGGTCACCGATGAAAACGGCAGCCTGCTGGGCGTGACGGGCGTGGGGCTGGAGATAGACCATGTGCAGGGGCTGCTACAGGCATTTGAAGACGATTACGCACTGGAAGCGATGCTATTTAACGAGGAGGGTATCGTTCAGGTGCATACCCGTGCCAACAGCATTGAGACCATAAACGTGTTTGACGACGACATCATTGCGCAAAACCGTCAGACAATCACCGCCGAACACGGTTCGCTGGTCATGATGGAGTTTCGGGAAGAGCCGTTCGACGGCTATATTATCACCCGATATATCGAGGACCTGAACTGGTATCTGCTGGTGAAAAAGGACACGTCCGTGCTTGAACGGTCTATGTACGCCCAGATTTTGGGCGATCTCATTATTTATATCGTGGTAACGGCCGCTGTGCTGGCCATCTCAAACCGCATCATTAGAAAAAACGACAAACTGCTGATAAACATGACCAGAACCGACCTGCTGACCGGCCTGCTTAATCGCCGGGGCTTTAACGAAAGCCTGGAAAAGGTGACCGGCGGGGCGGCGGAGGGCAAGCCGTATTTTGTGTTCGTATTCGATATCGACAACTTCAAGAAGGTGAACGACAGCCACGGCCACCTGATTGGCGACAATGTGCTGCGGGTGATGGGGCAGGTTGCTTTGGATATTTTTTCGGACAGCGGCATGATCTCACGGTGGGGCGGCGACGAATTTGCGGGGTATATTGCGGGAGACAGAGAGCATGTGATAAACGCCGTGGAGCGCTTTTTCAAACGGGTACAGCAGGAACCGGCGTTTGAGCTGTATTCCACCACGGTGAGCATGGGCATTACGCGCGCCCATAAAATAGACAACGCGGACACGCTGATTTACCGCGCTGATCAGGCGCTGTATGAGGCCAAGGCCAGCGGAAAGAACTGCTACCGCATTATCGACGGCCCGCCGCGCGGCAACGACGGCGCACTGCCGGCGAGCTAATAGGCTGTTCATATTAAGCAACACAAAAAGCCGCAATGCGCGGCTTTTTGCCTGCAAAGGCGGCGCAAAGCTGTATGATGATAGAAGACATTATGATACAATGCTAACGAGTTGTCGCGCAGCGTTGCTTCATAAGCGGGGGTTACGATGAGTTACGGGATTGTGTTAATAATGGCGCCGCCGTTCTGCCTGATATGGATGGCCTGCCTGCTCGGCATCACCTTTGCCGTGGTATATGCGGGAAAGAAAATATTCCGCATCAGGCGGGAGGATATCGCATATCCTGCCGGATCGCTGGTGCCGCTTGTGTTCACACTGTGGTCGCTGAGCGTGGCGGCGCTGATGGCCGCGTTTGCCGTGGTGCTGACGCTGAGCCTGCTGATCCCATGGCTGGGTGTTGTCCACAGTGAATGGGGCGTCGCTTATGAGAAGGCTTATCTGCAGGCCGGTGTGTATATTGTTGGATGGGTGCTGTTGTTCGCTGCGCTTCTCACGCCCGTGTGGCTGTGGTTTAAAAAGCGACTGATCAACAGGCGCAAGGCGCGGTGGCTGTTCATCGCCCATGTTGTGGTGTCGGCTGTCTGCTGGACGGCGGCCATGTACACCGTTTTCGTTTAAGCGGAGCGGGCATTATATTCCAGCGCGTCACCGGCCATATGTCGCCAAGCCCATGAAGCCGTGAAAGAAAGTTTGCGCAGCAGACGTGGCCTTAGAGTTCATGATAAAAAACTGCTTAAAAAGCCAAAAATCCCGTCTGTACAAAGCGGAATAAAAAGGATATACTGTCGTAAATGCGTATTTTTTGTTATCCCGGTCGCAATGGCCGCAACAGGCGTATCCGGCAATGCAACGGATATATTTCATGATGACGGGGCGGGGCATTTCCATGAGATCTGACAGTTTCAAGGATTATATTGAGGCCTTTAAGGCCAAGCATGCCGGGCATGAGAGCAGACGGGCGCTGACGCTGCTGGTGATTCAGGCTGCGTTGATTGTGTTTTTGCTCGCCACCATTTTGCTGGTGCTGCTGGTCGATATCGGTGAGCGGGCGGTGTTTTACCTATGGCTGTTGGCCGGGCTGTCGCTGCCGCTGATGCTGTCTGTGGCGCTGAATCTAAAAGGACGATACAAAGCTGCTGCATGGCTGGTTGTCCTGACCGCTGTAACCGGCCCGTGGCTGTGTGTGCTGCTGGACAACACCATTGCCCATGGCGATTATGTGCCGCTCATCTATATAACTTTGTCCATACAGCTGTGCGCCATATTGCTCTCTGAAAGAGTGACCATTACCATTGGCGTGCTTCAGTTTGCGGGGCTGACTGCGCTGATACTCATCTGTCCGCCTCTTCAGGGCATCAACTGGCCAAGCCTGATGGCGTTTATCGTCTTCTCAGCGGCGCTGGGCATCGTCACCAGCCTGCACAACCGCCGGTATGTGGCGCAGATTGAGAATCACCGTAACCTGCTGCAGCAGAATGAGGCCAAGATGCAGGAGCTGGCCGTGAGGGATTCACTGACGGGGCTGTTCAACCGCCGATACATGGAGGAGACGCTGGACAGGGAGATCAGCCGGGCGATCAGAACACGGCGGTGTCTGGGTGTGATCATGGCG
>CAZNVX010000095.1:0-9129 GCA_964576225.1 uncultured Christensenellaceae bacterium | reverse complement strand
CGTGCAGCTCAATTTTACCCCGGTCGCCAGCGGTATACGTGTTGTCCTCGTCCGCCGTGATGTCGTCAAGGTTATCGCAGCCGTTGGCTTTGGCCTCCTCCTTCACCTTCTCCACCAGCTCGCGAAAGGCGAGGATAATATAGGGCTGGCTCTGCACATCCTGGCTGGACGGGTTGCCGGGGTAGTAATTGACATTATCGATCAGTTGCGTCGATATATCACCCGTCACCGCCTGCCCCGTCTCCAGCGACGGATCCCAGTAAAAATACTGCAGATAATCTCCGGTGATGGCCGCCTGCTTCAAGCCCTCCTTGGTCAGATAGTCCATCTTGAGCCGCTCCCACAGCACATCACAGAACCCTGAGAGCTGCTGCGCATAGATGGCGATATCGCCGCCGTCGCCCTCGCCCTCCGCAAAGAACCGCATCCCCAGGCGCCTGTCCGTCACCGCCGCGATCTTCCATGCCGTCGCGTAGCGGATAAAGTTGACCACCGGCGTCGGCAGCCCCTCATGCGGTATGCCCACCCACTGGTCCCCGGCGAAAAAACGCTCGTTCAAATCCGCTGTGTGATACAGCCCGATGCGCGTCTTGTAATCGATGCCGCGTTCATATTCCTGCCAAACCTGTGTTGTACTCATACGCTTTCACCATATGGGTCATAGTCCATGATCGCCTCATACTTTCTCATCAGCGCGTTGGCAGGCTCCTCATTTGTCTCGGGCTCCCGTTTTCGCCCGTCCAGCAAACCCCGGCGGTAAAAAGCCACACACGCCGCTGCCACGGCGATGCCTGCGGCCACTCCGGTTAAAACCTCCCACATTTTCCTTTCCTCCTTTTTTTCCTGCCGGTGTCGGTAATAACAAAAGGACGCCGCCGCGCCCCCATTACGTTTCCCGTCCCCGGTCATCCTTATTGTCACTCAAATGATCGCTCAAAATCGCTCAACCTTCTTGGTGCGAAAAGCTGAGTCCGTGTCCTCTCAAATCTCCATTATGCCGGATTCTCCTGTGCTCTATTTCACCTTCTGCCGCATCTGTCCGCGCTTACAGTCGCTTATGTCACCAATACCAGATTTCCGCTTTGGTGTTCTTCATATCTTCCTTCCTTTACTGTATTTTTTTGTTAAGTAGTATCCTGAAAATGCCGATATAAGAATTAAGTCTGTGGCTCGCTGCAGATGGAATATTTCGGTATATATAGATCCCTACAATGCTCATCTTCACAAAAACGGGAGGACTACAACTTGAAATTCAGATCAATTCTTTCGAAGCACCCGAAAAAGTCAGCTGAACCGGCTTCCCCGCAGCCAATAATGTCCGAGACAGTGCAAGATCAGCCCGCGATTTCCAATAAGCAGCGGAAGAAAAAGCATAAGGCCAAAGGCCCGCACAGCAAAAAGCGGCTGAAAAGCCCGTTTGCCAACGTCAAAATCGCACCCAAGCTGCTTTCCGGCTTCTTGATTATCGCCATTCTCAGCGCCGCCATGGGCGCTTACGCGAGCTTAAGCTTGTCTGAAGTCAGCGCCGCAAGTGAAGCCATGTACGGCAGGATACTTCTGCCCACCAAAAATGCCTATGATGTGGACCTGAATATCAAAGACCAGGCCATGAATCTGCGCCAGGCGCTTCTGTCGGACAGCGAATCGATGATACTGTCCTACGCGTCCACCATCAAAAACAAGAACAGCAACACCAAGAACGCCATCTCCATGATCGAAGCGCTGGTCTCCGAAGATGCGGAAAAGACACAGGCTGTGGCCGCTTTCAAACCGGCCTACGAGCAATACGAAAAGGCGCTTGACGACGTAATCGAAAAGCTCAAAGCTGGCGATATCGAGGTCATAAAGGATGATCTCGCCAAGTTCGGTGATTACCGCACGGAAGAATACAATGTGATCAAAGAAGCCGAAAAGCTCCGCGCCGCGATATCGAATGAAGCCGCGGCTGTGGCAACAAGCAACAAAAGGCAGTCCGCCAGCGTGCTGCTGGTCACAATGATCGGCATCGGGGTTGTTGTGGTGCTCTCGGTATTGATCGGCATATTCATTGCCCGCGGCATCAGTCGTCCCGTCAAAAAGCTGACTGCCAACGTCAAACAGCTGGCCGCCGGCGAAACGGATATCGCGCTCGACGAACGGATCACACGGGATGAGATCGGCCAGATGCGCGAAGCCATACGGACTATCGTGACGGTCATCAAAGACCTGCTTGACGATACAGGCATGCTGGTGTCCGCAGCCGATGAAGGCCGTCTGTCGGTACGCGCGGACGCCGGACGCCATACCGGTGCGTTCCGCCGCATCGTAGAAGGCGTCAACACCACGCTGGACGCCATGATCGATCCCATCAACGAATCGGCGCAGGTGCTGAGTGAGCTGGCCGAGGGCAACCTGAGCGTCAGCGTCACCGGTGATTTCAAGGGAGACTTCAGCCTGATCAAGGACGCGCTCAACTCCACAATCAGCACGCTCAAGGCCTATATAGGCGACTTAACCGAAGCGCTGGGCGAAATCGCCCAGGGGCGGCTGGCCGCCTCGATTGATTCGGACTTCAAGGGCGAGTTCGTTGCGCTCAAGGAATCCTTCAACCAGACGGTGGACGCTTTCAGAAAAGTGCTTGCCGAGATTGACAATGCCGCGGAGGAAGTGGCCACAGGCACCGCGCAGCTCTCATCCGGCAGCCAGGTCATCTCTCAGGGCGCCTCCGAGCAGGCCAGTGCGCTTGAGCAGCTCACCGCCTCTCTCGGTCAGATATCCAATCAGACGCGGGAAAATGTGCAGAGTGCAAACGCGGCCAACGACCTGTCGCAGGGCGCCAGAGAAAGTGCAGCCGTCGGCAGCGACAAAATGACGCAGCTGCAGGCGGCAATGGAGGACATCCGCAACGCATCCGCCAGCATCGGCAAGATCATCAAGGTAATCGACGACATCGCGCTCCAGACCAACATTCTCGCGCTCAACGCCGCGGTGGAGGCGGCCCGGGCCGGCGCACACGGGCGGGGCTTTGCCGTGGTGGCGGACGAGGTGCGAAATCTGGCGGCGCGCAGCGCAAACGCGGCCAAAGAAACAACGGAGCTTATCGAAGGCTCCATCCGCAAAACCGAAGCGGGTGCGAAGATCGCGGATGATACGGCGGCCGCCCTGGCGGATATCGTCAGCGGCGTGGATCAGACTGCAACGCTGTCCGCACAGATCGCCCAGGCCTCCGGCGAACAGGCCGCGGGCATCGCGCAGGTGGACAAGGGCATCGAGCAGCTCTCGCAGGTGGTGCAGAACAACACCGCCACCGCCCAGCAGGCTGCCGCCTCGTCCGAGCAGCTGTCCGCACAGGCCGAGCATCTTAAAGCCATGGTGGGGCAATTCAAGCTAACCGCCGATGAAGTAGACCCGGTCGAATAAAGCCGTTGCAAAGGCTCCCTCACACAGGGAGCCTTTTTGTTACTCTCCCGCCACATTGACAGTTGGTGTTGCGGGCGGCGCAGGCCGCCCGTTTGCCGTTCTCAAACCAGCCCCAGCAGCCTGACGGCGCTGGCGACGATAAAACAAACGATAATCCCCGCGATAGTCGGCACAAGGAATGACACCGCCGTCCATTTCCAGCTCTGCGTCTCCTTTTTGATCGTCCAGCAGGTCGTGCCGCACGGCCAGTGCATCAGCGAAAACAGCATGGTGCAGATGGCCGTCAGCCATGTCCAGCCGTTTTCAACCAGCAGCACGCGCAGCTTGTCGAGCGAGTCCAGCTCAAGCATGCTGCCCGTCGCCATATAGCTCATGATGATAATGGGCACAACGATCTCATTGGCGGGAAACCCAAGTATAAACGCCATCAGTATAATGCCGTCCAGACCGATCAGCCGGGCAAACGGGTCAAAAAAGGCTGCGCAGTGCGCCAGCAGGCTGGCATCGCCCGCATGGATGTTGGCCAGTATCCATATGATCAGACCTGCCGGCAAGGCCACCATCACCGCTCTCCCCAGCACAAACAATGTCCTGTCGACCACGGATCTGACGATGATTTTTCCCACCTGGGGCATCCTGTATGGCGGCAGCTCCAGCGTGAAGGACGACGGCAGTCCTTTGAGTATCGTGGCCGAAAGCACTCTTGATACAAACAGCGTCATCAATATGCCGAAAAGGATAACGCCCACCAGCAGCAGCGCCGATACGGCCGTTTGAAACGGACCGGCGATTACCGCAGCAAAAAACATGGTGATGATCGCAATCAGCGTGGGGAAACGGCCGTTGCAGGGCACAAAGCAGTTGGTGATCGTGGCGATTAGCCGCTCTCTCGGTGATTCGATAATTCTGCAGCCAATAATTCCCGCCGCGTTACACCCAAAGCCCATGCACATGGTGAGCGCCTGCTTGCCGCATGCGCACGCCTTTTTGAAATACTTATCCAGATTGAAGGCAACCCTTGGCAGATACCCGAGGTCTTCCAGCAGGGTGAACAGCGGAAAGAATATGGCCATGGGCGGCAGCATCACCGAAACCACCCAGGCCATTGTTCTGTATACGCCCAACACAAGCACCCCGTGAAGCCATGCAGGTGCGCCGATAACGGCGGACAGCGCGGTGAGCTGGTCCTCTACCCAAAACAGCGCGTCGGCGAGCAGCTGTGACGGGTAATTGGAGCCGGTGATCGTCAACCAGAAGATCAGTCCAAGCAGGGCCAGCATGATAGGAATACCGAACACTCTGGACGTTAAGACCTTATCGATACTGCGGTCAGTATGGTTGTATTTCTCATTTTTAATTTTAACCGCCGCCCGGCAGATGTCTTCGGCTGTTCTGACAATCCGGGATACGATATGGTCGCGCAAATCGTTCGAGCCCATTCCCGCTGCGGCCAGTTGCTTTCTGGCTTCCGCGAGGCTTCGCGACACGTCCTCATCAGCCAACAGGTCAAAGCCCAGGAATTCCCGTATGCTGTTTAAAAGCGTGTCGTCTCCGTCGAGCAGCCTCAAAGCCACCCACCTACTGCCCAGCCTGCCCGAGAGGCGGCGCTTAACCGTGGGCTCGACGAGGCTTATGGCCCGTTCGACGGTGTCGTCATATGTGATGGCCACCGGTTCGGTTTTCAGCCGTTTGTCCGCCACCTCACAGACCGCGTCCAGCAGCCGGCCAAGCCCCTCGCCGTTCCGCGCGTTGGTGGCAACAACGGGCACCCCCAGCTGCTCCGAGAGCCTGTTCAGGTCAATGCTTATCCGCTTCCTTTTCGCCTCATCCATCAGGTTCACGCAAACGACCACCCGGCCGGTGATCTCTGTGGTCTGCAGCACGAGATTGAGATTGCGCTCAAGACATGTCGCGTCAGCGACCACCACCGTGGCATCCGGATTCCCAAAACAGATGAAATCTCTGGCGACCTCTTCTTCCACAGAGTTGGCCATCAGCGAATAGGTGCCGGGAAGATCCACCATAACCAGCTGCCGGCCTTTGTGCCTGCACCTTCCCCAGGCGTTGGTCACCGTCTTGCCCGGCCAGTTGCCTGTGTGCTGCTTTAATCCCGTCAGGCTGTTGAAAACCGTGCTCTTCCCCACATTCGGGTTGCCTGCAAGCGCCACGATCTTCTCCTCTGCCGTACGCTCAATGCTAAGGTCGCTTTCCAGCGCACGTAGACCGGTGGATTGATTGGTCAGCCCCATCCGTTATGCCCTCCCCTTGTTTATTCATTCACATCCACCATAATCTTGCCCGCTTCCTCGCTGCGCAGCGCGATCACCGCGCCGCGTATGTCATAGGCCACGGGATCGCCGGCAGGGCTTTTGAGCAGCGCCTCCACAATCGTATCGATAATTAATCCAAGGTCGAGCATACGCCGGCGCGTCATGCCGTCGGAAGTGAGCCTTTTGACCCTTGCCTTGCGCCCGATGGGCAGCAGCGTCAGAGGGATATATTTATCAGTCATAGTACTGTCTCCTTTTATACTTTCAATAGCTTTTTTAGCCGCGAGAAAAAGTTTTTCCGTACACTATATTCAAATATTTTTGGTTTGTGACGAATACATTTATTTTAGAAGCAAGTATCACACAACGGATGGGATCGAAACTATGGACAGCGAATTTCATACAGTCAGGGGATACCAGCTCCTGCAAAAGAATAAAATGCTGCTGACTCCGGCCATGGAAGATTATTTGGAGATGATCTACCGAAACACAAAAGAGACTGGATATCTGCGTATGAACGATCTGGCTGAAAAACTCAACGTCCGCGCGTCGTCGGCAACCAAAATGATGCAAAGGCTCGGCGAGCTTCGTCTCATTAAATACAAAAAGTACGGGATTATCGAGCTGTCCGAGTCGGGAAAAGAGCTGGGAGAATTCCTCCTGCACCGGCACAACACAGTGGAAGCGTTCCTGCGCACAATTGGAATCAAGGATAATATCCTGGTGGAGACAGAACTGATTGAGCACTACATCAGCGTCAATACACTCAGGCATATGGAAATACTGAACAGCTTTTTTTCGTCCCACCCCGACTTGTCAAATCGTCTGGAAAGCTATATACGTCTGCTCAAAGAGGAGTCTTAACCCGCAGACAAGATGGAACTTACGTTTCCGACGGGATGATGCGCCTGCCGGAACGGGCCGCTGTTTCTGGCTTTTCAGCCGGCTGCTTTAAAAACGTTTCTTCAAACACATCCGCAGGCACCGGATGCCCCAGTAAAAAGCCCTGCGCCTGTTCGCAACCCAGCGCTTTGAGCGCTTTGAGCTGCGCTTTGGTTTCCACACCTTCAGCGATGGTCTTGATTCCGATCGTTTTGGCGAGCAGCACAATGGCCCGCACAATCTGTTCACTGCGCGCATCCACCGCCACGGTGTCAATCAGCGGTCGGGCGATCTTGACACGGTCAAACGTCAGGCGCTTTAAGTATGCCACAGAGGAATAACCCGTCCCGAAGTCGTCGATGGATACCGACATGCCGATGGACTTGAACAGCGTAAATATCTGTGACAGCCGGTATTCGCCCTCCATCGCCACATTTTCTGTAATCTCAATATCCAGCCACGCCGGATCAAACGCTTTTTTTTCTATCAGCTGCCGCAGCTCATTGAGCAGCTCGGTGCTGTTGAGCTGCTTGGGGGATATATTAATGCCGACTTTCAGCGCGCATTTATATGTCTGATTCCAGCGGACCGTCTGCGCCACCGCCTCTTTTAATACCCACAGGCCAATGCTGTTGATGTGATCCGTTTCCTCCGCGATACGGATAAACTCGTCCGGCATAATCAGTCCATACTGGCCGCTGTGCCAGCGTATCAGCGCCTCCGCCCCGATCAGCTTCTGATCTGGCAGTGAGAACTGCGGCTGATAATACAATGAAAACTCCCGGCTCACGTCCGACTGCCGCAGCAGCATTTCGATCTCATTCCGCCTTTGTGTGGTCTCCTTAACCATCCGGCTGAACACCGCATACCTGTTCACGCCCTGTTCCTTGGCCTGATACAGCGCAATATCCGCGTTTTTGAGAAGCGTGCCCACATCCGATGCATCGGCAGGATAGATGGATATGCCAATGCTCATGGCGGGGCAGAATACGTAGTCGTCAATGTAGATATTGCGGACACAGTGGGCAATGATGTCTTTGGCCACATCAGCTGCTTTTTTGCTGTTGCCGCAGCCTTCGCACACGTAGACGAACTCGTCGCCGCCCATACGCGCCAGCAATGCCCCCGGGCCGGCAAACGCGGTCAGCCGTTTTGATATCTCCACCAGCACCCTGTCCCCCATGTCATGGCCGTAGGTATCGTTGATCACCTTGAAGCGGTCGAGATCGATATACAGCAGCGCAATACTCTCATGCGGCGCCGCGCTCTTAATGCTGTGTTCCAGCCTCTCCAGAAGATATCGCCTGTTGTGCAGATCCGTCAGCGTATCCGTGTTGGAGAGATAACTCAGCGTCTCATTTTTTCGGTTGAGCTGGTCGTTCATCTCCCTAAGGCTGTGGGTGTGCTGCGCGATAATCTGCTCAAGCTCGCTGTTGATCCGCCTTTCTTCCGTCAGCAGCGCCTCCTTTTTAATGGTCGCTTCAAAATACAGGCTCAGCCCCTTGTACGTCACCACCACAGCCAGGTATGTCAGCAGTTCCAGCAGCACAAACCCTTTGGCTGCCATTGCGGCTGCGGGCACCAGCAATATGGCCGCTTCCTTGAGCATCCGGACGCGTCGGCTTTCAGAGAGGTTTCCCGTCGCCGCCATACCGTCTTCCCGTGCGTACATCCTGGCCAGACCGCCGGCACCGATCAGCAGAATGGATCCGATATACACCACGTCGATCAGAGAATTCGGCACGTAAATATCTTTATAGGCGATGTAGTAATAAACCATATCCGTCAGCGAATAGGCCACCATGCCAAGAATCATCAGGCTGACGGACAGCGGAATTTTGCCGCTTTTCACCGACAGATACCAGATTGACAAGGCGACAAGCATCAGTATGTCCGCAATGATGCATGCGGCCGACAGCGGCCCCTCATAAAGCATGATATCGATCAGCTCGAAGCTTCTGTCAAAGAAAAGGATCCACACCCCCAACAGGCTGGTGATGGTAATCATTGCCGCGTCCAGCAGCAGCTTGGCCACGTTCCACCGTTTAAACTGATTCGCCAGAAACAGACAGACCGCCGCGATCATCAGCAGATTGGGAAACGTATACAAATGCTGGATGATTCCGTTGTCCGAAGGCTCAATGCCAAAGCCCAGGTCGAGCACAGCCCACAGCACATCCGCCGCCGTCCACAACAAAAACGCGGCGCCCAGGAACAGCCAGATGAGATGGACGGCGCGCCGCTTGTCCGACCTCACAAAAGCGGCAAGCAGCATCAGCGATGCGGCAAGAGCGCCCACGGGCGAGAGTATGTTCCCCAACGTATTGGACTCGACCACACCGGTATACAGATAGACGGCAAAATAGATTATGATAATGCCGCTGATAATAATTAAGGTTGACCGTTTCAAGCCTTATCCTCCGGCTTCTTTTGTAAGCGCAAGCGCCTTAATTCCCTCTCTCTTGTGTCGTTTACGTGTAGGCTGATCCGTCTGTGTGCTGCTTACCGTGCCCGGACACCCTGCCGCTTCTGGCCGCACGTCCGGGTTATCAGATACAGCGTTTCAAACTCTTCCGCC
>CAZNVX010000094.1:0-9155 GCA_964576225.1 uncultured Christensenellaceae bacterium | reverse complement strand
CTGGGACAGCAGACCGGGATAACGTATCGCCAGCAGCAGCCCCACGATGCCGCCGTCGCTGAAGCCGTAAAGCAGCGGCTTTTTGATGCCAAGCTGTGTGATGAAGCGGTAAATATCCTGTGCCATGTCGTCGTAATGGTACTCTAAGACCGGAAAGCTTAGGCCGTGGCCGCGGGTGTCCACTGTGTAGACGGTGAAGTGCGACCGGAGCGCACCGGCAGCCTCGTCAAAAATATGATGCGTCTCGCCATTGCCGTGCAACATGATCAGCGGCGGCCCGTCGCCTGTTTTCTCATAAAACAGCCGGATGTCGTCGGATTCAATAAACATGGCTTTTCCTCCTTATGATTTGGGAAAGCGCAGCGTGAACGCGCTGCCGCCGGATGCATTGGGCTCCGCGGCAATCGAACCGTTCTGCTCCTGCACGATGGTCGCGGCCATTGCGAGGCCGATGCCCGCGCTGTCATCCGCCGCGTTCCTGCCGCGATAAAAGCGGGTGAATATATGCGGCAGGTCGTCGGGGGAAATGCCCGGGCCGCTGTCCTCGATACGGATCTGCGCGAACAGCGGATTTTCTGTGCAGGCAATACGGATGGAACCGCCCTTTGGTGTGTGCTCCACGCAGTTTTTGATGATATTGAGCAGCGCTTCCGCCGTCCAGTTTTCATCGCAGGTGATGATCGCAGCGTTATCCTTAAGTTCCAGCGATATGCTTTTGAGTTCGGCGGGGATGCGAAGCGGCGCCAAAGCCTTGCCGAGCAGCCGCGATGCGCAGACAGCGTCGCGCCTGAACATCACGGCTTTGGCATCCAGCCGGGACAGCTTTAACAGCGCCGATACCAGCCACGACAGGCGCTCCAATTGGACCCGGATACGTTCGGTGAACGCGAGCCGCTTGTCCTCTGGCAAATCAGGCTCCAGCAACAGATCAGTCATCACCAGCATCGACGTGACGGGCGTCTTGAGCTGGTGGGAGATGTTGGACAGGGCGTCCTGCAGCATTATTTTATCCCGCTGCAGCTGTTCGCCGCGCTCGCGCAGCATCACCGTGACCTTATATATTTCGCTTTTGAGAATCGACAGCTCACCCTCGGTGTTGTCCCGCACGTCCAGAGCGTAGTCCCCGCTGTTGATTTTTTTCAGATAAGCATTAAGCAGAGCGATGTTTTGATAACGCCGGCAGGTGTAATAAAGAACAGCGGCGCTGATAAGCAGCGCCGAAACACCGCAGATAATGCCGGAGATCAGGGAGACCAAAAAGCCGCCGACAACGGCCAACACAGAAAGCCCGGTGAGTATCAGCAGCAGCCGGCCAAATTCTTTATTGCGCAGCATGTGAGTCACCCGACCGGTAACCGAGCCCGCGCACCGTTTGGATCAGCGCCGGGCTGTTCGGATCATCTTCGATTTTCTCGCGCAGCCGGCGCACATAGACGGACAGCGTGTTGTCGCTGACATAGTCTCCCGCGATGTCCCAGATGCCCTCAAGCAGCTGCGAACGTGTGAGCGTCTGGCCGGGGTGGGCGGCAAAAGTCAGCAGCAGGCGGTATTCGAGCGCAGTCAGCAGCAGCTCCTGGCCATCTCTGATCACGCGGGCCTGCCGTGTGTTGATGACAAGGCGGCCAAGGCGCAGCTCGTCTTTGGCTTCGTTCGATTTGTCTGCGCGCCGGAGCACGCCCCGAAGGCGGGACATCAGCTCGCGGACACGGAATGGCTTGGTGATGTAGTCGTCGGCGCCCATGTCGAGCCCCATCACGATGTTCACCTCGTCGTCACACGCCGTTAAAAACACGATCGGCACATCGCTTGTTTCGCGTATCAGACGGCAGATATCGTAGCCGCTGCCGTCCGGCAAGGAAAGATCAAGCAGCGCGAGATCAAACGCCTGCCCGCGCACGGCCTCCGCCGCGTCTGCGGCGTTGTAGCAGCATATAACGCCATAGCCTTCCTGCTGCAGTGAATATTCGAGCCCCATGACTATTGTTTTGTCGTCTTCAACGAGAAGTATTGTTTTCATATCATCACCTGCCCATATTATAGCGCGAATGAAACATTTGTGCATGACGGAATTGTCATATAAACAGGAAAATAATAAATACTAAATTTTTGCCATCTGGTCGGATCAACGGAATGGGTTGACACAGGGCGCGGTTTTGCATATAATGCTTGCATCGGAAAGCATAGACGAGACGAGTTTGAGTGTTGAAGAGAAGAGATGAGAAGAGTGTGATCATGGTCATTGACGGTCAAGATTTCTTCTTGAACCGTTTTTATTTTTTCTTCAGGCTTGTAGGGCCGCTGGCACGTCAATCGAAGATGGTTTATGCCCGAAGATAAAATTTTAAATTTTTGGAGGATCTGGAAATGAACAAAAAGATGACACTGATGCTGGCGCTGCTATTGGCACTTGCGCTGGCCATGGCTGGTTTTGCCGGCTGTACGCCCAAAACGGTAAACGAATCCGTCAGTGATGCAGATGCGCAACAAGCCGCAGAAGCGCCCGAAGCGCCTGCCGAAACAGCAACTGAAACGACAAACGAGGTTGTGTATAAGGTCGCAATCACGCAGATCGTTGATCATCCGTCGCTGAATGTATGCAAGCAGGGCGCCATCGACAAGCTGGCCGAACTGGGGTATGTGGACGGCGAAAACATCACCGTCATGTTTGAAAACGCGCAGGGCGACCCGGCCGTGGCCACCACGATCGCGCAGCAGTTTGTGTCCGGCAAGGCGGATGTGATCATGGCGATTGCGACGCCTTCGGCTCAGGCGGCTTATGCGGCGGCAATGGGTAACATTCCGGTGGTGTTTTCGGCAGTGTCCGAACCGGCAGCTGCCGGCCTCGCGAGCGAGGACGGCACGAATCTGGCCGGCGTGACGGGCACGAGCGACAAGCTGCCAGTGGCGGCGACGTTTGACCTGATCAAAGCGCTGACGCCCGATGCCGTGAAGGTGGGCATATTGCACAATACGAGCGAAGTGAACAGCGATGTGCAGCTGGCAAAGGCGCAGGCACTGGCGCCTGAATACGGTTTGGAGATCGTAAATGTGGGCATCACCAGCACCAATGAGATCGCCAGCGCGCTGGATGCGTTGCTGCCTCAGGTTGACGTGGTGATGAATCTGACGGATAATATGGTTGTGTCGGCTCTGCCACTGGTGGTGCAAAAGTGCAATGAGGCGGGTATTGCGCTGTATGGGTCGGAGGATACGCAGGTCAAGGGCGGCGCGTTGGCCTCGGCCGGAGTCGATTACTATGAACTCGGGAAGATTAACGGCGAAATGATCGCCGCCATACTGGACGGAACACCGGCGGAGGCATTGCCGATCGCGACACTCAAGGTGCCGATGCTTATCGTTAACACGGACCAGCTGGCGCTGCTTGGCATCACCGTGCCTGATGCGCTTTTGGACAAAGTGGAGCTGGTGACGGCGGAGGCGGCCGAGTAAATAAAGGAGATCTGTTGCGTGCTTGATTTTTTGCTGAGCAACATAGGACAGGGTTTGATATACGCCCCGATTGTACTCGGGGTGTATATCACCTATTCGATACTGGACTTTCCCGATCTGTCGGTGGATGGAACCTTTCCGCTGGGCGCAGCGGTCACGGCGGTTCTCATCGAGGCAGGTATGGATCCGATGCCGGCAATGCTGCTGGCGCTGGCTGCCGGAACGGCGGCGGGCTTTGTCACAGGGGCGCTGCATGTTTTTTTCAAGATCACAAATTTGCTTTGCGGTATACTCGTGATGACGGCGCTTTATTCCGTGAATCTTCGGATAATGGGCAAGGCCAACATACCGCTGCTTAATAAAACCACGCTGTTTCCGTCCGGCGCGGCGGGGGCAAACCCCACGCTCAACTTGTTGACTGCGATGCTGATTGCCATGCTGATCGTGATCATCATCAAAATACTTCTGGATTTGTATATGAAGACGTATGCCGGAAAATCGCTGCTGGCGGTGGGGGCGAGCGAGCAGCTTGTCAAGACGCTGTCCATCAACACAGGCCGGCTCAAGATTACCGGTCTGATGATCGCCAACGGTCTGGCCGCGTTGTCCGGCTCGCTGATGGCGCAATACCAGCGCTTCGCTGATATGGGCATGGGCAGCGGCACCGTGGTGGTCGGCCTTGCCGCCGTGATTATCGGGCGTGCGGTCTTCGGGCGCATAAGGTTTATACAGGGCAGTACAGCGGTCATATTCGGCGCGATCATCTACAAGATATGCGTGGGCTTGGCTTTAAGACTGGGGCTGCCGGTCACTGACATGAAGCTGATCACCGCCGTGCTGTTTGTATTGGTGATCGTGCTGCAGCGCGGCAAGTGGATTGGCGGCGTGTCGCGGCTTTTCAAAAAGAAGGGGGAGCGCAGCGATGCTTGAGCTGGCCGGGGTTTATAAAACATACGACGCCAATCTGCCCACTCAGACAGAGCTGTTCACCGGCCTTGACTACCGTGTGGAAGCGGGCGATTTCGTCAGCATCGTGGGCAGCAACGGCTCCGGCAAGACGACGCTGCTCAACATCATCGCGGGAACTGTCGTTTTGGACAGGGGCACCATCCGCATACTGAATCGCGATGTGACCCGGCTTAAAGAACACCGGCGCGCGCGGTATATTGCGCGGGTGTTTCAGGATCCCAAAATGGGAACATGCCCCATTATGACCGTAGCCGAGAACCTGGCAATGGCAGCCCGGAAGGGCAAAAGCTACGGCTTGAAGATGTGCCTGAAGAAAAAGGATAAGCCCAGGTACAAGGATATGCTCACCATACTCGGCATGGGGCTGGAGGATAAGCTGGATGTGCTGGCCGGCCAGCTTTCAGGCGGTCAGAGGCAGGCGCTGGCTCTGTTGATGGCAACTGAAGCGCAGCCGGATCTGCTGCTGCTCGACGAGCATACGGCGGCGCTGGACCCGCGCACAAGCGCACACATCATGGAACTGACGCAAAGAATTGTGACCGAGCAGGGGATCACCACGCTGATGGTGACGCATAATCTGGCGTTTGCTTTGGGTTACGGCACGCGGCTGACAATGCTGCACGCGGGTAAGGTGCTGTTTGATGTGGGTGAGGCTCAGAAAAAGGCGCAGACGATTGACGGTCTGATCGAGAAATTCCATCAGGCGCAGGGCGAGGTCAGTGACACGATGGTGTTTACCTGATCAGGGTGAGATAATTGGACTACCGCGAAGCTAAAAACTATATGGATTCCACGGTCAAGTTTGGTTCCAAGCTTGGGCTAGAGACCACTTTTGCACTGTGCGCCAGGCTGGGCAACCCGCAAAATGCGTTGCGGTTTGTTCATGTGGCCGGCACCAACGGCAAAGGCAGCGTTTGCGCCATGACCGCATCGGTATTGCATAAAGCCGGGTACAAAACCGGCCTTTTTTTGTCTCCGCACTTGGCGGAGCATCGCGACAGTATACTGGTTAACGGCCAAATGATGGGCCAGGATGCGTTTGCGGCAACGATGACGGATGTAAAAACTGCGGCGGACGCACTGATGCAGCACGGAATCTGCGCCACCGAATTCGAGCTTCTGACCGCGTGTGCGCTGCTTTGGTTTAGTCGGAGCGGGTGCGATATCGTGGTGCTGGAGACGGGTCTGGGCGGGCGGCTGGATGCCACCAACGTGGTGACGACGACGCTGGTCAGCGTTATCACCGCCATCGCGATGGATCATATGCAGTATCTGGGCGATACCATCGAGAAGATCGCTGGGGAGAAGTGCGGCATTATCAAGCCGGGCGGTGTGACGGTGTGCTGCCCCGAGCAGCCCGTGCAAGCGGCTGAGGTGATCAGCGCTGCGGCGGTGAAGAAGGGAAACATTATAATCATTCCCGATATGGGTCAGTTGAAAGCAATGATGCGTGGTTTTGAAGGCGCGCAGATTTCTTACCGCGGCATCAGCGCGCGGCTGCGTCTGCCGGGATGGCATCAAACGCGCCATGCAGCCACGGCCATTGAAACTGCTCTGGTGCTGCGGGAGAGATATGGCTTTGACATACCGGACGAGGCGGCGGCTGAGGGGCTTGAGGCGGCGTATCTGCCCGCGCGTCAGGAGATACTGGGGCACAAGCCGTTGATACTGCTGGATGGTGCGCACAACCTGCAAAGCATGGATGCGCTTGCGGGCGCTGTAAAAGCAAACCTTGCCGGGCGAAGATTGGCGGTGGTGATGGGCATGATGCGTGACAAACAGTATAATGAATGCATTGCGATAATGGCAAAGCTGAGCGATAAATTCTGTGCGGTGAAGCCGGATAACCCGCGCGCGCTGGAGGCGGCCGAGGTAGCGGAGGCTGCAAAGGCGTATGTCGGTGATGCAGAGGCCTTTGACAATGCGGACGAAGCGGTGCGCGCCGCGCTTGTGTTTAGCGGAGAGGAGGGTGCGGTGGTGATCTGCGGGTCGCTGTATATGGCAGACGAAATGCGAAAAGCGGTGCTGCGCCAAAAACCCTTTGTCAAAAAAACCGTTTCGTGATATAATTCGACAAGAAAGATACACAGAGTAGATATTGCGCGTTAAGTGTTAAAGGATGGGAAGTTGCCTTTAAACGAAAGACTTGATTGTCTGCGGTGCCATATCGCGTCCGCTGTGATGCAAAACTATAGGAAGTTTATGGCCTCCTTTAATTTGGCAGCAGGGCTGTGCATTCTTATTAAAGGAGGTTTTTTGATGCAAAAGAAACAAATTGAGCTGCGGACGCTGATCATTTTGGCACTGTTCGCCGCAATCGGTGCCATCTTCAAGGCGTTCATTTCGGTTGACCTGTTTTTTGGCGGCATGAAAATATCCGATCTTTCGCTGATGGCGCTGCCGGTGCTGCTGGCAGGCATATACTTTGGGCCGCTGGCCGGTGCGATGGTCGGTTTTTTTGCCGAGTTCGCCGGTTATCTGATGACGCCAATGGGCGCTTACAATCCCATCTTTTCCATCATTGCCGCGCTGATGGGCGTGATTGCAGGGTTGTTTTACTGGAAGTCGAAGCAGACCACGCTGTGGAAGACGGTGGCGCTGGTCGTGATCAGCGAGGTGTTGTGCTCGGGGCTGTTGTCCACGATGACGATACACCTGTTCTACGGCGTGCCGTTTATCGCGCTGCTTCCCGCCAGAGGCATCGGCATTCTTATTAAGATACCCGCGCTGACCGCGATGGTGATGCTGCTGGCCGAACGCTTAAGGCCGGTAATGAGGCGGAAAAATAACGTGCCGGGAACCGTTTAGCGGGCATTGTTTAAGCGATAAAAAAACAGCCGTCATGATGACAGCTGAACAGGGTATTGGCGGCAGAACGACACTGACATGTATTGCTGAGCCGGGGGAGTGCTTGCGAAAAGCATTCCCCCCTTTTGCTGCCGGATGGGTTTGGCTATTCCCATTCGCCGCTGGCTTTTTGTGCCACGTGCAGCTCGCGCGCTTTTTTGAGCATATACACGTACTTCTTGCGGGCGGCTTCCATGTCGTATATCGCGAAATCGACCAGGTCAGGATCCGCCACATTATCAAAATAGTTTTCCGCCGCCTGCCATTCGGCATAAGCCTTTTTCACATCGTCCGCAAACGCATTGGCTTCCATACAGCCACCTCCAAACCATTGATGTGACCATTGTTGCCCATTTGCGGTGTTTATATACTTTACTCACACCAGGGTATGCATAAAAGGTTATGGGTTTACGCTGATACAATTCGAATATCAGTTATACGGTCAAGGTTGATCACTTCATCGGCTTCGTCAATATAGACATCTATGTTTTCCCAATCGATTTCGATTATCTGATTGCGGTGAAGCGTCTCCGGGTTTGTTCTGCAGGCGCTGCTTATCCAAAACCAGAATACATCGCCCTCAATGGTGCGGATACCGACGTGCAAATAGTCTCCCACGGAAGTACCAATAAAATAACCGGTCATTGAATCAGTATAATGCAGCGTGCCATCCACCAGAATATTGGGTGTTGCTTGGGCAGGTGCAGAGTCGCTTATCTCTGTTTCTTCCGGCACAGCATCGCCAAAAAATACGCCCGCGCCGGGATAGCCCTGATAATCCTGCATGACCTTCCACTGACCGTTCTCAGGAACCAGGATCAAAACGCGGTTGTTGATGCCCTGGCGGTAGTCCCAGAATTCCTTTTCCAGACGGCAGTCAACCTTTGCTATCCACATCCGCACGTCGCCATAGTCATCCAGTGCGCTTTGGCCTTCGAAATCTCCCCACACCTCATAGGGTAAATCATATAGACCCGGATCACTTTCATTGATCATCTTTGCGATATCCGCAACCTCATAAGCATCCAGCAGCTCAATGCTGTTCACTGCGAAATATCCGTTACGCAGCTTGGCATTATCAGCATTGGCAAAAAAATCCCGGTAAAACAGCTGCTCCTCGGCTGTGAAGCGGGAGACAAAGCTGTCCCAATCGTTATTAACCGCATCGGCAAAGAAACTAACGACAGCCGGTGCAATCGCAGGAGCTTTATTTGGCTGCGCTGGCGACGGTGATGGTGGTGACTCCGGCTGCGGCGACACAATGACGGGAGCTTGAGTTGTGCCGGGGGAGGCTTCGGAAAGCGGACGCTGACAACTCACGCTCAACATGGCCGCGGCAAGAAGTGCAATCAGCAAAGCCGGTTTTATTGACATATGACCCTCCGAAAAAGCATATATTCTGGCTCTTTGGCATGATACCAATGACAACAGCTATATACCCACAGAATCTTGGTGTATCCTCTTCCTTAGCCTTATCAAAAGCTTATTTACCCCAAGAATACCAATCCACGGGGTTCTGTGCAAGCACGGTGAGGATTCATTTATTTAAGTTTTGTATTATAATCACTCCTCGAACATTATTTATGCTTAGTATTCCCATTGGCTATTTTATTTATATGGTAGCATAATTGATTTAGGATAACGACTATGCAAATTCTCAAGAGGTATTACGGTGATTTTTGAGGTTATCTTCGAATATTTAATTAGTTTGGTTTCCGATTCATGGACAGATTTCATGAAAAAAAGAAACCCTGATTATAATAACAGACGCAGCATAAGAATTATTACAGCTGTCGTTGGAATAATCATCTTACTAATAACAGCAGTCGTTTTTCTTGGTATTCTATTTTTAATTGAATGGATCTTTCCAAATTTACTGGACATAGTAC
>CAZNVX010000093.1:0-9200 GCA_964576225.1 uncultured Christensenellaceae bacterium | reverse complement strand
CAGGGGGTTTTCCAGCAGCTGTGTCACGCGGTTTGAGAATATCGCTGCCTGCGCCCCATCAATACTCCGGTGATCGTACGTGAGGCACAGCGGCATTTTGAGCCGCTTTTCAATGCGCCCTTCATCATCCATCTCCAGCCGCTGTTCCGTCGCGCATACGCCAAGTATCGCACTCTCAGGCTCATTGATAATCGGTGTGAACGCCGTCACGCCCATCATCCCAAGGTTGCTCACTGTAAACGTACCGCCCGAATACTCATCAGGGCTGAGCCGCCCTTCCTTGGCCTTCGCCGAAAGCTCTCTGGCTGCCGCCGAAATGCCGGATAACGGCAGTTTGTCAGCATCGCGTATCACCGGCACAATCAAACCCTCCGGCAGCGCCACCGCCACGCCCACATTGATATGCTTCTTAATAAGAAGCCCGTCCGCCGTGTATGACGCGTTAATATGCGGCTGTTCCCTGAGCGCACGCGCCACTGCCATCACAATAAAGTCGTTCACCGTGATGCGCCCTTCGCTGCGCGCCGCGTTGATCTGTTCACGCAGTGCCATCAGCGCTGTCACATCCGCAACGCAGTTCTGCGTGACCGGCGGTATGTTGGTGTGGCTGGATAGCATCCGCCGCGCAATCACCTTGCGCATCGCGCTGTGCGGCCTCAGCTCATCTTCTTCAGACATAGCCACGGCAGGCGCTGCCACCGGCGTGATATCGGCCTTGGTCACCTTGCCGCCGTAGCCGCTTCCGGATACAGTATTCAAATCAACACCCAAATCGGCGGCGATCGCCCGGGCAAGCGGCGTCGCTTTTGCCGTACCCATTGCCGCCACATCCGCCACCTTCACCTGACCCAGGCTGCCGGACGGCACAACGCTCTGAAGCGATATCCCTTTTTCCTTCGCCAGTCGTTTCGCCGCAGGCGTCGCGGGAATACGCGTGCCTTCAAGCTTTGCCACGGGTTCTTTTATCGCCGCTTCAGCCGGCTTTTCCGCAGGCTGCCGGGCCTCGGTCACTGGCTTTTCCGCTTCCGGAAGCGCCTCGCCGGCCTCACCGATGTAGCCGATCGTCTGCACCACAGGCACCTCGTCGCCTTCATATGCGAGCACCTTTAATAGCAGCCCCGAGTTCATCGCTTCCACTTCCATATTCACTTTATCCGTCTCGATCTCAAGCAAAGGCTCGCCTGTCTCCACGCGCTCACCCTCTTTTTTCAGCCATTTAACGATCTTGCCGGTTTCCATCGACATACCCGCCTTGGGCATGATCACTGCATATGCCATTTAGACCACCTTCCTAGCCGCGCACCAGCTCGATGACCTTGCTCACCACGTTGTCCCGGGTCGGCACCACGTTTTTCTCCAGCTCCGGGCAATACGGTATGGGTACATCCAGCCCGCCATAACGCTTGATCGGCGCATCCAGATAGTAAAACGCTTCACTGTCCGCAATCACCGCCGCCAGCTCGCCGCCATAGCCGCCCGTCTGACAGGCCTCGTGCACAATCAGCACGCGCCCCGTCTTTTTTGCCGACTTAATGATGGTTTCTTTGTCGAGCGGCACCAGGGTGCGCGGGTCGACGATCTCAACACTGATGCCCGGCTCCTTCTCAAGGATTTCAGCCGCCTCCATGCACATCGGCAGCATCCGGCCGTATGTGATAATCGTTACATCAGAACCCTCGCGGTGCACAGCCGCCTTGCCAAGCGGCACCACATAGTCGCCCTCCGGCACATCGCCCTTGGTGCGGTACAGCAGCTTCTGTTCCAGAAAAAGCACCGGGTTATCGTCGCGTATTGCCGCAATCAACAGCCCCTTTGCATCCGCCGGCGTGGACGGTATCACCACTTTGAGCCCCGGGGCATTGCAGAACCAGGCCTCCGGGCTTTGGCTGTGCTGAGCCGCCGCACCCGTACCCGAGCCGGCTGGCGCGCGCAATACCATCGGCACCTTTGCCGCCCCGCCAAACATATAGCGTATCTTCGCCGCCTGGTTGATCAGCTGATCCATGGATATCGTAATAAAATCGCTGAACATGATCTCCGCGATGGGGCGCAAGCCCGTCACCGCCGCACCCGCCGCCGCGCCCGCGATGGCCGCCTCGGATATCGGTGTATCCTTGATACGCTGCGGACCAAACTCTTCGAACATGCCCACAGAGACCCCGAACGCGCCGCCATACAGCCCCACGTCCTCACCCATCAAAAACACATTTTCATCTCGACGCATCTCCAGCGTCATCGCTTCTTTTATTGCCTGAGCATATGTGATTTCTCTCATTATTCTGACCCCCTTATGCGTACACGTCATCAAGTATCGTGTCGATGGATGGATAGGGGCTGTTCGTGGCGAACTCCACCGCATCCTCAATCGTCTGCTTGGCGCGCTTCTCTATCAGTTCAATCTCCTCACCCGTAAAAAGCTTCTTGTCAAGCATATACGCTTTTAGCCTTTTGATGGGGTCCTTGGCCTTCCACTCCTCAATCTCTTCCTTTGTGCGGTACACGTTTGCGTCGCTTTTGGAATGCCCAAGATAGCGGTATGTGTCGCACACGAGCAGCATCGGACCATTCTTGCGCACATACTCCCGCGCTTTTTTTGTCTCTTCATAGACGACGACCGCATCGTTTCCGTCTATTGTTTTGCCCTTCATGCCGTAGCTTTGGGCTCTTATCGCAATATCATCGATGGCCATCGCGCGGTTTCTGTGCATCGACATGCCATATTTGTTGTCTTCACACACAAACAGCACCGGAAGCTTCCAAATAGACGCTAAATTCAGCGCCTCATGAAAAGTTCCCTGATTGGTGGCGCCGTCTCCGAAAAACCCCACCACAATGCGGTCGATGCCTTTCATCTGTGTGGTAATGCCGGCGCCCACAGCCAGCGGAATGCCGCCGCCCACCACGCCGTTGGCACCAAGATTGCCGCTGCCGATATCGGCAATATGCATGGAGCCGCCCTTGCCCTTGCAATAGCCGGCCTCCTTGCCCAAAAATTCAGCCATCATGCGACGGATGTCAATGCCCTTCGATATACACTGCCCGTGCCCCCGATGCGTGCTGGCTATCACGTCCTGCGGCTCCAACGCGCAGCAGACACCTGTGGCGGACGCTTCTTCCCCGACGTACAGATGCGTCGTGCCATGTACCATACCCATTGAGAAAAAGTACGCGACTTTTTCCTCAAAATGCCGGGTGAGCAGCATCTTTTCAAACATTTCTTCCAGCTTTTTCTTGCTAATGCTTGCCATCTTATTCCTTTCCTTTGACTAAAAATATAAATCTCGACAATGCACGCCCGATTTGCATGGCAGAAATTCTCTTGTTTGCTCCATTGCTTCGAGCCTCATCGTATTCAACAAAATTATAACACATGTCATTACATACGTCAATCAAATGTGCCTTCCACTTACATATGTAACCTTGCTTGCATTTTCGTTGCTCCTGAGTCATTATACCAGCAGCGATAAAACTGTGGCCAAATCAAACTTCCGAATACATTGTAAAAACCCCGCCACAGCATATGCCGGCGCGGGGTTTTGCTTCAGGCCTGAGCGGCCATGTATTTTTCAATAAGAAACTCTCTGGCCGTTTTCACATACTCGATGGAAGCGGCGCGGTCTTCTGTGGCCCACATCTCCGCCACCAACAGCCCCCTGTAGCGCGTTTTTTTCAGGAACCTAAAAAATGCTTCGAAATCGACTGTTCCTTCACCATAAGGTATCTCCCTTACCTTGCCGGGCACTGTGTCTTTTAGATGAATGGCCATGATGTGACCCGCCCCGCTGGAAAAATCCTGACATATCTTCTTTCCTGCCGACGTGATATTGCCCACATCCGGGTAAATCTGCAGGTAGGGCGAATTCTGCTTGCGGACATAACGCATGGCTTTTCTGACAGAATCCATCAAGTCTGTCTCCATCGTCTCAAACGCTATCGATACACCGCGGCTCGCAGCATAGTTGGTGACTTCTTCCACCGCTTTTGCAAAAAGCACGCGGGTCCGTTTGTTTGGCGTGCTGTAATACTCATCATAACCGGCCAGCTGTACAATGCGGATGCCAATCTCGATGGAAAAGTCGATGGCATCACGTATCAGACAAATACCAAGTGCCCTCGTCTGCTCATCTTCCGAACCAATCGGATACCGCCTGTTGCCGGACAGGCACATGGTCAGTATCGGCATGCGCTGTCGCCGCATCGCCGCCACGAGCTCATCGCACTGCTCCGGATTCCATTTAACACGCGCCATCTTTTCATCCGATTCGTCTATGCTGATTTCAACAAAGTCGTAGCCCGCCAGTCTGGCCGTTTCAAGACGCTCATCCCAGCTCATATCGGCAGGCAAAGCCTTCTCATATAATCCCAGCAGGCAGTCATTGATCCGCGTCACTCTGATAAACCCCTTTCCCCATGCCGCCTTTCGACCATCAAGACGCACAAATCTTTATAAAGCAAATAGCGTCTTTTGTTTGGGATTTAACTCTTCTGCCCGACATCCTTGAAGATTTCAGCCGCATGATCAGACTGCTGCTTGGTCAGCACGGCCGGAACGCCTGCCGCTTTCGCAGCCAGATATGCCTTTGCGGTTTCTTCCATATATATCGCAGCATACATGGCTTCCTTTAAGTTTCCACCCACCGTCACGACGCCATGATGCTTGAGAATCACCGCCCGCTTTCCATTGATATTCTCCACTGTTTCAATACCCATGTTGAGGCTGGCCGGGGAGCTGTAAGGCGCCACGCTCACTTCACCCAGCGTCACGTTGGACAGCGTTGTCGTCACAGCCGGCAGCTTGTCTTCAATCAGGCCGACTGCCGTCGCATAAACCTGATGTGTATGAATAATGGCGTTGACCTCCGGCATGTGCTTGTAAATGTATAACAGCGCGACCGTGTCCACAGAAGGCTTTAAATCGCCTTCCTTAATATTTCCCTCTATATCCATCAGCAGCACGTGCTGTGGTTGCATCGTCTCATAATAAGTCCCGGAAGGTGTTACCAATATGTCTCCGTCGGGTAAACGCATGCTGACATTTCCGCCGGCCAGTGCGATCAATCCATATTCTTTGATTTTCAAAGCCGTATCGATCACAGCCTGTTTTTCCTTTTCGTACATGTCATTACCCTCCACACTATAGATTGTTTATATCAAGTTTAACATATGTTTTTACACATGTCAAACATATTCTGTGACAGATGTACCTCTGCGAATTGCGGCTCGTTGACATTTGTAATGAATAATGTTACTGTTATTTCAATGTTCAAAAGTTTTTTGTTTGTCAAGTTTTCTTTGAATGGTGTATAATTCAAAACAGTCCGAAAACTGATACAAACATCAAGGAGATGCTATATGAAAACAAGAAAAATCACGGCGCTGGCACTTGGTCTGCTGGTGCTTCTGTCAAGTGGCTGCAGTCTGGTTGACGTGGATGAGGAGAAAGCGGCGCAGCTGGACAAGAGCAAGACGATTATTGAATACAAGGACCACACGATCACCAAAGATATGGTCTCCATGAAAATGAACAAATATTTGTCTGCGCAGGGCATGGCCATCGCCGATCTTAAGGACGGAGATGATGCAGAGATATGGGCGCGGTTTAAAAACGACGTCGTCGTGGAGATGGCTGCGGAAATGATCGCGCTTGAGAAGGCCGTCGAGCTTGGGCTTGACCAGCTTACTGATGAGGAAAAGGCCTCTCTTGATACGGCTTACCAGACAAGCTTCTCAAGCATCGAAACCAGGGTGAAATCATCTGTGGACGCCAGTATTGCCGGCAATGACAAGCTCGACTATGATACCGAATTCGATCGCCAGCTGAATGAATATTTCTATCTGCAGGGTTATTCGGTTGAAACTTATCGGGAGGATCTTGAAAAAGAGTTTATCATCGATAAGGTCAAGGCGCATTTTACCAAGGATGTCGACGTCACAGAGGAAGACGTGCGTTCATACTATGACAGCAATGTTAAGCTGCAGAAGAACAATATCGAATTATCTCCGAGCATGGTGGAGCAGCAAATGGCCTTTGGCAGCACCGTCCTTTATTATCCGGAAGGATATATGAAGGTGCGGCATTTGCTGATTGGCTTCGATTCGGCCACACGCGGCGCGGCGGCCATCGCGTTTACCAACGGAGACATGGCTGAATACGAACGGATTATTGGCGAAGCCATGCCTGCCATACAACCCAAAATTGATGAGGTGACGGCCAAGCTTGAGGCTGGAGAAGATTTTACAGCGCTGATCGACGAATACAATGAAGACATCCATATGATGACGGAGCCATATAGATCAGAAGGTTTTGTCGAGGGCCCATATTCGACAAATGTTGACAAAGAATACATTGACGCAATCAGCACATTATCTGAACCCGGGCAGCATACCACCTTCGTCAACGTTTATGGTTACTACATCATTCGGTGCGAAAAGCTGCTGGAAGGCGCGGTGCCCTATGAAGACGTCAGGGATAGTTTTGCCGATTATCTGCTGACCCAAAGGAAAGATCTGGAATGGTCAACAACCTCTCAAGGGTGGGTGGAGGAAGCCAAGTCTTCAGGAACACTCAAACTGCATACCGACAAGTACTAACCCATTACAACCGTAGGAGCCGGGGGCAAAGCCCGGCTCCTTTTTTGGATAAACGTTAGTCAACAGGTAGACTTGATTGAGCGCACATCCATTCATCTGCATCGCCAAAACGCTTCTGACTGCATCAAGAAAGCAAGGACGGGGATGCGACGAAGGCGGGTTCCCCAGTGTGCAGGCAACACAAAAGGCTTCCCAAGGGAAGCCTTTTGAACGGTCGGTTTGTTTGGCTTATGCATAGCGCCGTTTCGCCAGCACCTGCTGAATTTGGTCAAGCACCACCGCAATGAGCAGTATCGCGTAGCGGATGAAGTCGTACCAGAACGTGCTGACGCTGTAGAGCGTGAGCGCGTTGGTGGCCAGCTGCATCAACGCCAGGCCCAATATGGAACCCAGTATCGTACCGCGGCCGCCCGTCAAACTGGCTCCGCCGATGACCGCCGCAGAAATCGCTGTCATCTCCAGCCCTGCGCCTGCGCTCATCGGAACGCCGGCAAACTTGGAGAGATATATAACTCCCGACAAACCGGCCAGCGTTGAGCAGATCATACCCACAATAATGACCGTTCTTTGGGTGTTAATGCCCGAGTATTCAGCCGCTTTGGGGTTGCTGCCTGTATAAAATACAGTTCGCATCGCCGACGAATGACGCACAATATAGTCTGCAGCAACCGCCAGCACAAGGAATATGATAACCTGCACCGGAAACTGTGTCGGGAACGCGGTACCGTTGCCGAAAAGCTTGCCCTGCCCCAGCCCCATGAATACCGGATGCTCGGTGAGAATGCCCACTATCGAAATCGGTGTGCCTGTTGACAGTATCAGCACCAGGCCGCGTATAATACCCATGAAGGCCAAAGTAACAATGAAGTGGGTCAGCTTAAGCTTGGTGACCAGCATGCCCATGATAAAACCAATGGACGCGCTGGCAATGAGCGCGATCAATGCGGCTATCCAGGGATCCATTCCACCTTTAAAAAGCAGTGATGTCACTGTCATGGAAAACACCAGCACCGATCCCACGGAAAGGTCGATACCGCCGGCAATCAATATCAATGTCATGCCGATGACTGCGATGCCGTCCACCGACATGGAATTCAGCAGCACGCGCAGATTGGTCCACTGAAAGAAGAACGGCGATGTAAAGCCCATCACAAGCATCACAGCCACAACGATCAGCAGCAGATTAAGCTCCCGCACGCTTTTCAGTTTTGCAACAACGCCGCTGTTCTTTTCAATTCTGACTTCGGTTTTTCTTTTAACCATCTTCTTCTCTCCTTATTCGCAAATTACCTGATATTGGCTCGCACCCGATGCATGGTGCATGATGTTCTTGCCCTCGATCTCGTCGCCGCTCACTTCACCGCATATCCGGCCTTCGTTCATGACGAGCACACGATCGCACATACCGACGATCTCGTTCATTTCCGAAGAGATCATGATCACGCCTATGCCCCGATCCACCAGATCACGCAGTATCTTATGAATCTCCGCTTTTGCCCCCACATCAATGCCGCGGGTCGGCTCATCCATGATCACCACCTTGGGGGTCACGGCCAGCACCTTGCCCACCAGCACCTTCTGCTGGTTGCCGCCCGACAGGCTCGAGATCAATTGATCGATACTGCTGCATATAATATTCAAAGATTCAACCGATTCATGTGCCAGTTTTTCTTCCCGCTTTTGGCTAAGGATGCCCCTCGACGACACATTGTCTATAAACATCGATGACACGTTATTTTTTATACTCATTTCAACAAAGAGACCCGTTTCTTTTCTGTTCTCGGATAAATAAACGAGACCCGAGTCAAAAATCTCGCGCGGTGATTTGTTGGAGATATCCTTCCCGAGATAATTCACCTTCCCGCATTCCAGCTTTCTTAATCCGACGATTCCTTGCGCCACCTCGCTGCGACCCGCGCCCACCAACCCGGAAAGCCCCAGCATCTCACCTTTGTAAAGCTTGAAGCCAATATCATGGAAACGCCCTTTATAATCGGTGATGCCGTCCACATCCAGCAATACATTCTCTTCCTGATACTTCAATTCATTGGCCTTTGGGGGGTAAATATTATCAAGCTCACGCCCCACCATATCCGCCACCAGAGACATCGGTGTGACATCCTTGACGTCGTTGACGCTGATCAGCCGTCCGTCGCGGAGCACAGTCACTCTGTCGCACTGCTCGAAGATCTCGTTCATACGGTGGCTGATGAAAACAATACCGATGTTTTCTTTTTTCAGCTGCTGCATGATCGCATAAAGCGCCTCCGCTTCACTCTCCGTCAGTGCGGCAGTGGGTTCATCAAGGATAAGCACCTTGCATTCTATAGACAGCGCCCGAGCGATCTCAACCACCTGCTGCTGCGAGATCGACAGGTTATCCACAATGCTGTCGGGACGGATCATATCCTTGGCCAACGGATACAGGATTTCGGCAGCGCGCTTTTTGAGCTCAGCGTAGTTGACACGCAGCGTGCCTTTATTGTTGATTTCAGACATGAATATATTCTCCGCCACCGTCACATCCTGGCAAAGCGCGATCTCCTGATGCACAAAACATATGCCGTTCTGTTGCGCCACAAAAGCGTTCTTTACATCCACGGGCTTGC
>CAZNVX010000092.1:0-9279 GCA_964576225.1 uncultured Christensenellaceae bacterium | reverse complement strand
TGGCAACGGGCGCTCCGATGACAATATCCTTTTTGTTGGTGATGCGGTTGATATATATCGCCAGCGCCGCGAGAAACAGCGAATAGACGGTGATGCCTGACGCGCCGCAATAGTCGCGAATCTGTTTGGAGAGCCTTGATAGAATCACATGGGTGCGGCGTTTGGCCTTGGTGCCGTAATAATTGGTCTTTTTCTGCTTCAAAACAGTGGGCTCGGGCAATTGGGCAAACAGGCCAGTCCAGTATTCCCTGTCATAGTCAAACCGCCGGGACTTCAGATATGTCTGCTCATCCTTCAGATACTCGATATAGGAGCGGGTCGCGGGCAGCTCTGCCTGTTTGCCAGACAGCAGGCTTTGATAGACGGCCATGATCTGGTTGGAGAACCCGACGATGGACAGGGCATCCGATATAATATGATGAAATTTGGCGTAAATGCCACCCTCCTCGTCTCCCAGCCGGACAAACGCCAGATAGTAAAGGCAGCTGTCGACCAGCGGCATGGGCGTCTGCGTCTGCTGGCTGTCCCATTCATACAGCTTTTCCACGCCGTGGTCAGAGAAATCAAACAGGTCTATGGTCTGCGGGCTGTAGTCAGCCACATATTGGTAAGGCGTGCCCTCCTTTTGCCCGATGCGGATGCGCAGCGATTCATTGTCCCGCAGCACAATGTTGATGGCGGCTTCCAGCTTCTTATAATCAAGCTGCCCTTTGATCTTGAGCGTACCGGCATTGTTCCACATGCCTGTGCCGGGGTGCAGCATCTCAGCGTACCAGATGCGCTGCTGGGGATGGGACAAAGTGTAACAGAGGTTCTGTTGATTCATATCACAATACCTACTTGTTTTTTTGCCGCAGTTCACATGATGTCTGTATGAACCACTTTGAAGCCCGAAACGTCCTGCACATTATGAATGATCTAGAAATATCCGCACCGGCCCGGCAGTCTTTGCTGCCAGAGCAGGCTTTACTTTGAGCCAATCAGCGGCATCAGAATACCATCAAATCGCCCGTATTCACGATACGGACAGACGGAACGGCCTCGCTTTGCGTGCATACAGCCGCCTGATACCCCGGTATATCCGGCAGCATCCAAAACGCACAGCCCGTGTCCGTCAAAACGTCCGAGCCGTCAGGGCAAGCCGTTATGCTGTTGAGCGCAAGCCCAAGTCCTGTCCCCAGATACTTGATGTAAGCCTCCTTGAGCGTCCATATCTGAAAAAACAGGCGCCGCTTGTCGTCAGTGTGCATATAGCGCTGATGCTCGGCCTCTGTCATGATGCGTTTCGCGACGCCGGCGCCGACCGTCCGAACCTTTTCAATGTCCGCCCCCACCGGCGCCGTGTGCAAAGCGCACATGGCCATGTTTCCCGAATGGCTGATATTAAAATGGACATCCGGCCGTTTCTTCAGAAAGGGTTTGCCACGTCCTCCCAGGTCAAAATCCTGCGGGTGCGGCACAATGCCGCAGACAGTCTTGAGCGCGTAGCACAGCAAACGGTGGGCTGTCAGCACCAGCGCCTGATCCTCCTGCCGGCGCATGCGGGCAATACGCGCCTTTTTGTCCTCACGCAGGCCGTCCGTCCAGCAAAGAGCGGTTTCCGGCGGCGCAGCGGCGGCAAGGTAAACCCTCATGTCCGGCGTTCCAGATAATTAATGATGTCGCTCACGCGTGAAAGCTTTCTGATGTCTTTTTCCGGAACGACTATATCGAAGGCCACTTCGAACGCGCACACCAGTTCCACCAGATCAAGGGAATTTATGGAGAGGTCGGTGAGCAGCTCGGTCTCAGGTTTGAGTTTAACATGACGGCAGTCCACATGCTCTTCAATGATGGCTTTCACTTTTTCAAACATTGCTCAACCCTTCCCGAATATGACCTGATAGCGTTTTATTTTTCTGGTCGTGGTTTTGGGGAACTCCGTATCGCGCAATGCAAACAAATGAATCTGCTTGAAGCTGGCCAGCTTCTGGTTCACGCTGTCGATCTCAGCCTGCATCGCCTGATGCAGCCGGCTCCCAAGCTCCGCCTTTTTTCCCGGGTCAGGGTATATAATGGCCATCAGCTTGTCGGAGCCGTTGGCGTCTCCCGGTGCCTCCTTAACCAGCACCTCAGCGATCAGCGGGCTTTTCTGCAGCAGATACTCAATTTCCTCCGGCATGATGTTCTTGCCGTTTTTCAACACGATCATATCCTTGCTGCGCCCGGTTACATACAAAAAGCCCTGCTTGTCCATAAAGCCGAGGTCACCCGTCTTGTACCACTCGCCGTCAAACACCTCTGCCGAGCCTTCCTCGTCATCAAGGTAGCCCTTCATCACGCTGTCCCCCCGCACAAGGATCTGCCCGTTTTCATCAAAGCGCACCTCACAGCAAGAGGCCACCCAACCCACGGATTTATCCTTGTGGCTTAAGTTGCGGTTAGCCGAGATAATCGGCGAACACTCCGTCGTCCCGTAGCCGTTGAGTATCGTCACGCCGAATTCCCGGTATGCCTTAACCAGATCCGGATTCAGATAAGCACCGCCGCAAATCACGATTTTCAGGCGGCCGCCGAAAGCTTCGCGCACCTCGTGAAGCAGTTTATCGCGTATATCGATGCCCAGCGCCGCCGCCATGTTGCCAAGCCGGATGCCCAGTTTTAATTTCTTCTCCTTGCCCTTCTTCACTGCATTTTCCCAGATGCGTTTGTTGAAGGTTTCCACATACAGCGGCACCAGCACCATCACGGTGGGTCGAAACAGCTTTAAGCAGTCGGCAATGTGCTTCAAACCCGGGCAGAACGCGATGGTACAGCCGTAATGCATGGGTCCGAAAATGCCGCACATATCCTCATAAGCGTGGTTGATGGGCAGCAACGACAGCAGCACATCCTCCGGCCTAAATAATACCAGCTCACATGCCGACACCGTGTTGGCCGCCAGGTTGCGGTGGCTGAGCATCACGCCTTTGCTGGCGCCGGTGGTTCCGGAAGTGAACAGTATCGAGCAGGTGCGTTCCCTGTCAATCTCAATGCCGGAATACCGGTCTTCTCCGTCTGCCACCAATGCGAAGCCCTCGTCGAGCAGCTCCTGCAGCGATAAATCAGCTTCACCCTTTTCTCCGAGAGAAACCGTGATAAGCCCGGGAACGCCGGCCTTGATGTGAAGGGCTTCCTCCGCATAGGCGGGCGAAAAAAACAGCACGGAAGCCTCTGCGCGTAAAACGAGCATCTTGAGCTCGTTGGGAGTCAGTTCTTTATCCATGGGCACAACGGTGGAATTCGTGTTGACAATCGCAAAATAGGACAGCAGCCACGGGTAAGAATTCTCGCCGAGCAGCGCCACGCGCCGGCCCGCAACGTCCCGCTTGATTAAAGCATTGGCCAGTGCACACAGCTCTTCGCCAAATCGGCCGTAGGATACAGCTTTGTAATCGGTTTTGCCTGTGAGCGAGAAAAAGGCATCTTTCTGAGCGTAAAGCCGTACGCTCCGGTCAGTCAGTTCTTTTAGATCCCGAATGTTTTCTGTCGGATTCAAGGGATAGTTTTTCATGCGAACCCCCTATTCATCTAAATATTAACTTTTGAACCATTTGCCTTATATTAGCATATGTTGCCCGATGTTTCAACAAAAATTGCGCTTGATATCTGTATTATATTTACATTATTCTCTGTTTTCAGACAGAAATCGCAACAACGTCAGCGGCCGAAGTTTTGTCAGACGGCACCGCGGCTCTTTTGGATAAACGCCGTGATATGCGCCCGCTCTTTTTCAATAATCTGAGAGGTGACCGGCCCGCGTCCAAGCCGATCACACAAACACAGCAGCGCCACCTCGTCCACGTCGGCCTCGGCCATCATGGCGCGCGGGTTGAAAAAGGGCAGATGACGGGACGCGTAAAGCGCCTGCATGTGCCAGCGCACCAGTGCGCCAACATCTGCCACAAACGCCTCGTCCTGTCCGCACAATCTCAAAAACTGCTCGGCCAGCCTTCTGCCGGCCTTGTCATGGTCGTAAGCGGTGATGCGCCCTTTGCGCACCCGCGTGGTCTCTTTCTTGCCAACGTCATGCAGCAACGCCGCCCACAACAGCGCGCGCGGATTGCCACTGGTGCTTTTCAATTGCGCAGCGTTGTCCACCACCAGCATTGTGTGCGCCCACACATCCCCCTCCGGGTGATGCACCGGCGACTGCTTCACGCCCGCAAGACAGCCCAGCATATCAAAAGGGGGCGAACCGGGAAAGGAGCCCGCTTCCATCAGGCCGTTGAAATACAGCGAAGGCCGGTCATCCTGCATCAGATGCGTTTCAAAATCTGCGAATATGGCAGCCACATCACACGCGCTTGCTAACTCCAGCGTTTTCATCACGCTATTATTATCCGGCTTCGCCGGGCGTTTATGCGTCGGTTGTTTTTTCCTCCGGCTCAAACATGCCGGCCGGCGCTCCGCACGCCGGACACTCAAAATCTTCCGGCAACAATTCCGTCACCTCTTCATAATCGCCCTCATAGTTTTCTACGGAGAACACATAGCCGCAAGCCCTGCAGATAAATCTCATACCACACCTCCTTGAACGTTTATGGAAACTTAAAAAATGTCAAGCATAATCGGGCAGTGATCCGACCCCGTCACGTCGCTATGAATCTCAAAGCCCTTAACCTGCGGCATTAGCCGCCGGGAAATGCAGGCATAATCGATGCGCCAACCCGCATTGCGCTGCCGCGCCCCAAACCGATAAGACCAGTATGTATACATGTCACGCGCGTCCGGGTTGAGATGCCGGAACACGTCTACAAACCCGGCATCCAGCAGCTGTGTAAAACCCGAGCGTTCTTCGTCCGTGAAGCCTGCGTTGCGCCTATTTGCCGCCGGGTTCTTCAGATCAGCTTCCTGATGGGCCACATTCATGTCGCCGCAGACGATCACCGGCTTTCTCCTATCAAGCTTTTTTATGCGGTTCCTGAACGCCGCGTCCCATGCCATACGGTATTCCAGGCGCTTGAGCTCCTCCTGGGCGTTGGGCACGTAAACGTTAACAACATAGAATTCCTCATATTCCAGAATGATCACGCGGCCTTCGCCGTCGTAGTCCCTGATGCCAATACCATTCGTCACGGCCTCGGGCAGCCGCTTTACAAACACTGCTGTGCCCGAGTAGCCCTTTTTCACTGCGTCATTCCAGTAGCTGTGATAACCCTCCGGCTCAAATTCAAAGTCGCCGCGCTGCAGCTTGGTTTCCTGTATGCAGAAAATATCGGCATCCGTTTCGCTGAAATAACGGCCGAAACCCTTGCCCCAGCAGGCACGAAGCCCGTTCACGTTCCAGGATACGATTTTCACGCTGCCGGTCCTCCCCCGCTGCTTTTGCTATACTATATCATGCGGGACGCATGTCGGAAAAGATCATTTTTTCTCGAAAAGCTTTTTATATGATCCATAGCCCTCCTCAACCAGTCTGTCGAGCGGCACAAAGCGCAGCGCCGCCGAGTTGATGCAGTAGCGCGGCATACCGTTCGGGCCATCGTCAAATACATGCCCCAGGTGCGCGTCGGATACCTTTGTCCGCACCTCGGTGCGCACCATGCCATGGCTCAGGTCCCGCTTCTCCGTGACGCGCGGTGCGTCCAGGGGCCTGGTAAAGCTGGGCCAGCCGCAGCCCGAGTCGAACTTGTCCAACGACGAGAACAGCGGCTCTCCGGTAATCACATCCACATAAAGCCCCGCCTCATGGTTGTCCCAGTATTCGTTGCGGAACGGCGGCTCAGTCGCGCCGCGCCGCGTCACGTTGTACTGCAAAGGGCTCAGCCTTTGCCTGAGCGCCTCATCTCCCCACACGCTTTGAATATGTTCTTCGCGTCCCGAGCCCCTCTTATACCGGTTATAATGCTCCGGATTCTTGTTGTAGTATTCGCAGTGATAGCCCTCCGCGGGGTAAAACACCGCAGCGGGCAGTATCTTGGTATGTATCGCCGTGCCCAGCAAACGCTGCATGCGCAATCTGGAATCCTCGGCGGCGATCCGCTGCGCCTCATCTGCGTAGAAAACCGCAGTCTTGTAGCTGTCACCCCTGTCCGCAAACTGCCCGCCCGCGTCCGCCGGGTCTATCTGCCGCCAGAACACGTCCAGCAGTTGGTCGTATGTCACGGCATCCGCGTCGTATGTGACGCGCACTGCCTCAAAGTGGCCTGTGCCGCCTCTGCACACCTGCTCGTAGGCCGGGTTTTCGGTATGCCCGCCCGTATACCCCGGCTCTGTTTTGATTATGCCGTCCAGCTTGGCGAACGGCGGCTCCATGCACCAGAAACATCCGCCTGCGAATATGGCCGTTTTCTCATTCATGTGCTTCCTCCTTCCATTTTGCCCGCAGCACTTTTAAAAATGCCGTGGGCACCGGCTTGTGTTCCCATTCCTCCCGGCCCACCCATTCCAATACGCCGCCTACCGAAAATTCCGCGTCTGCCTTATAGCACAGTATGTCCATCTCCCAGCGCCGGTGCGTGAACACATGCACCGCATGCCCGGCGCTTTGCCCGCCCGCCAGTGTGATGCCGTATTTGTCTTCAAACAGCGCTTCGGCAGGCTTGTCCGAATGCTTTTCCACGTTTGGCAGCCCCCACATGCGCGCGAGCAACGTCTCATCCTTCCTGTATTCCATCAACAGCGCGCCGGGTGCTTCCACCAGCGCCACCCACATCTTAACGGTTTGCTGTTTTTCCCGCGGCTTGCGCACGGGCAGCTTGTCGGCCACGCCCTGGGCAAACGCCGTGCAGTCTCGCGATACCGGGCAGTCCGCGCAGTTTGGCGAGAGGGGTCGGCATACCAGCGCGCCGAGCTCCATCAGCGCCTGCGT
Organism: uncultured Christensenellaceae bacterium; assembly: GCA_964576225.1. Lineage (GTDB taxonomy): Bacteria > Bacillota > Clostridia > Christensenellales > SZUA-584 > SZUA-584. The sequence continues at coordinate 2,447 of CAZNVX010000092.1, read as the reverse complement.
AAAATCGCCCGCGGCATCATGGGGAATCAGGCTCTTCACGCGTGACTCCACGCGCCTGCGCGTCTGCGGCTGCATCACGTCATCGTGCATGCCATCCAAGCGGGCAAACACGCGCATCACGTTGCCGTCCACCGCGGCGTGCGGCAAACCCAGTGCGATGCTTGTCACTGCCCCCGCGATATACGGCCCCACACCCGGCAGCTTCCGCCAGCCGTCCAGCGTATCAGGAAACGCCCCGCCATGCACGTCTGTCACATGTTTGACAATGCGGTGCAGATTGCGGGCGCGCGCATAATACCCAAGGCCTTTCCACGCCGACAGCACCGCTTCTTCATTTGCCAGAGCCAGCGTCTGTACATTCGGAAAACGCTCAAGAAAGCGCGCATAATACTTAAGTGCTGTGTCCACCGTGGTCTGCTGCAGCATCATTTCAGACACCAGCACCGCGTAGATGTCTCGCGTGGTCCGCCATGGCAGGTCTCTTTTGTTTTCTTGGTACCATTCGAGCAGTCTGGCCGTATCCATGCCGCCTCCCGGGTGGTTTATAAGTTCATTCTAACACAAAACACGGGCCTGCCAAGTACCCGCGCTCTGTGCAAGGAGGAATAATGAAAAAAGCCTTTATCGGTTGCGCGTCAGATGGTCAAGGCTCTCAAATCTGTATCCCATCTTCTCCCACTCAGTCAGCAGATCATCCATGATTGCCGCATTGGTGGATGACGTGGCATGCAGCAGCGCCACCATGCCCGGATGCGTCCGCGATATAATCGTATCCATCGCCGACTGAGCGGAGGGCTGGTTATCCACGTACCAGTCCTTGTAGGCAAAGCTCCAGAACACCGTCTTGTAGCCGAGCTTTTGCGTATATCTCAAGCATGTTTCACTGAATTTCCCTTCCGGCGGCCTGAAGTACTTTTCTATTTCCTTCCCCGTGACCGACCGGCTCGTATCCTCAAGACCCGTCATCTCCTTCTGAAAGGTCTCAAAGTCGGTCATCGCAGACATATCCTTATGGTTGTCGGAATGGCTGCACACCAGATGCCCCTCCTCCATCATACGCCGCACCAGCTCGGGGCTGCTCTTGATGTAATGGCCGACCAGAAAAAAAGCGGCAGGCGCATTGTGCTTTTTTAGCGCATCCAATATCGGCGCCATGTTGCCGTTTTCATACCCCGCGTCAAACGTGATATAAATGACCTTATCGTCCGACGAACCGATCCAGTATCCGTCATAATCGCTGATGAATGAAAACTCCGGCTGGGCGTCGGGCTGAAGCCCGTCGGTGCGCGGCATCGTATACCAGCTGTAGGCAGATGTCTCGCTGTGGGCGGCACGCGTCACAAAGCATACCTCTGTTGAAAAACCCATAGCGAAAGAGAGCGCAATCAAAACGATATCCAAACAGGCCAGCAGATACAGCAGGCGGCCCTTGAGAGACATACCGGCCCTCCTAACACACGTTTGTCATATAATCGTATGCATCGCACCGCCGCGATATGCCGCTGCCGTTCTGCCCCCGGCTCACAGCCGTCAAAAAAAACAAGCCCGCTCGGGGCTTACTTGTTACGGTATTTCGTTATTGCAGATGCCGCCAGGCGGAGTTCTGATATCCGCTTGAGCTGTAGTATGCCGACACATCCTCCGGGTATCCGGGCAAACGGCGCATCACGCCTTCAAAGGTTGTGCTAAAGCCCTCGCCGCTCAACTGAATGGTCACTTTGCGTTCAGTGCCGTTTTCCATCGAATCCGGCTGCACATGAATCACGTAGTTGATGTCAATCAGGTCGCCCTGCCCTGCGTTCGTGCTGTAATCAACCTTCTCGCCCTGCGCGCCGCTGCCATGCGCCTCCAGGTAAACCTGCTTGGCCACAGCCACAAAGCTACCCTTGGCCACCGGCGTGTCCTGCGTCAGCGGCAGAGGGTTGCCGTCTTCTCCCGCTATGGAATAATTAACCCAGGCTTTGTCGTCCTCGGTGTTCAGCGATATGCCCAAGGTATCACACACGGCCTCGCCGCCTGCGTCGAAGCTGATATCGATAGGCGCGTCACCAATGATCTGCTGGATATAACCCGCCGCATCCAGCGATGTTTTCATCCAGAATACGCCCTGATAGATCCCTTCAACCTTTCGGTTATCGTTCGCATCAATCTTGTGCAGGTAGATCTCACATTCGTAATCCGCGAAATATTCGGGTGCCAGCTCGTCGCGCCAGGAGCCCGAAGCTTCGATCACAAATATGCTGGGGTCATAAAGACGGCTCCGGCTTTCCGTGGCCGCCGGTGTCTGCGCCGGCTCCGTGGGTTTTGCCGTCTGTCCGGAACCCCCTGGGCCGGTATCCAGGCCGTCAGTTGGTGTTGGTGTTGGTGTTGCAATAGCCGGCTCCGGAGCGCCGGAGCCGCACGCGCCCAGCAACAGCAGCAGGCAAAGGCATGCGATAACAATGATT
>CAZNVX010000091.1:0-9291 GCA_964576225.1 uncultured Christensenellaceae bacterium | reverse complement strand
GACAAGCAAAGAAAAGGACTGTTCATCGGCGGCAAAGCGGTATACGGTTATAAGCTTTCGGACGGCGAAAAGAATAAAATCGTGATCGATGAGGAGGCGGCCGCCATCGTGAAGAGGGTTTTTACGCTGGCGGCGGGCGGTATGTCATGCCGGCAAATTGCACAGTGCCTGAACGAGGAGAGAATACCGACACCGGCGGCATACGCCGGCCTCGCGATTGAGCAGAGAGGCAAACGTTCGGGGCTTTGGAGCAGTGAGAGAATCTCTGAGATGCTTCAAAACCCCATGTATATAGGCAACATGGCGCAGGGAAAGACAAGACGGATCAGCTATAAAACAAAGAAGAGCGTCCGGATAGACAAGCAGCATTGGAAGATTGTTGAGAACACCCATGAGCCGATCATCGGGCGCGACGTGTTTGACAAGGTCGCTAAGTTGGTGGCGTCCAGAAATTCGACGCGCACGCGCACATACGATTACCTGCTCAAGGGCATTATCCGCTGCCACGAGTGCGGATATCCTCTGGCTGTGGTCAACCGTCCGAACGCCAAAGGGGAAAAGACGCTTTACTTTATCTGCCGGACATACCAGCGCTTTGCCAAAGGCCGCGCCTGCACATGTCACTCGGCGAAGGTGGAGGATATCACCCGGGTTGTGCTGGAGAGGCTCAGGTACATGATTGATACACATCTGGACGCCGGCCGGCTGGAGGCTGTGGCTGCCAGCGCGCTTGACGATGCGGAAGATAAAGATGACAGAACGGCGCAAACCGTTCGTTTGAAAAACAGGATTGAGACACTGACGGCAGCTATCGACCGTACGTACATGGATAAGCTTTTTGGCACACTGGACGAACAGGATTTTCGCCGTGTCTACTGGCGCCTGAAGGAGGAGAGAGCCTCGCTTGAATCTAAGCTATTGCAGCGCGAATCCGGACAACAAACGCCTGAGGGTAAAAAACAGCTGGCCAGGCAGTTCGTCGGGCGGTTTATGAACATGGGGTGCAGCCGCCAGCTTGTCGTCAGCCTTATCGAAAGGGTGGAGATGACCGAGGACAGAAAGCTGCTCGTTTACTTCCGGATTCGTGAGCCGGTGGTGGAAGATCACTTGCAATAACCGCGCTGCTATGTATCGCGCATCGAAAGCAAAGCCATTGCCAAGCTGGCGGCGGAGCTGGCCAGAAATTCCGGACAATGACAGGGGCTAGGAGCGGCCAACGCCTCATCACGGCCATTTGTCACACGCCCAATGTTTTTATATAACGATATTAAAATATCTGCCGCATTGGATTATAATGAGAAATGACAATACGGGTACAACTTGCATAAAACATCCGGTTCTCTCAAATAATTTATCTTAGACAAAAGGGGCGAAGATGAACGGTCAATTAAGAGGCGACTCTGAGAACACGGCGGAGGCTAAAAAGGGTAAAAAGAATATGTGGCGTTTGGAGAACACCTATACACATCTGCCCGGGCATTTTTATTCCCTGCAGAGCCCGGTGCCTGTCCGTGCGCCTGAGCTCGTCATTTTCAATTCTTCTTTGGCCAAGTCGCTTGGGCTGGATGGACAGGCCCTTAAAACGGAGGAAGGCATAGCCGTGATGGCGGGAAATGCTGTGCCCGCCAATGCCACGCCTCTGGCGCAAGCCTACGCGGGACACCAGTTCGGGCATTTTACGATGCTGGGGGACGGCCGGGCTTTGCTGCTGGGTGAGCAGGTCGCGCCGTCGGGGGCGCGGTTCGACATCCAGCTCAAAGGGTCGGGACGCACCGCCTATTCACGCCGGGGTGACGGGCGGGCGGCGCTCGGCCCCATGCTGCGCGAATACATCATCAGTGAAGCGATGGACGCGCTAGGCATACCCACCACCCGCAGCCTGGCAGTGGTCACAACGGGGGAACCTGTCTATCGGGACACAGAGCAGCCGGGGGCCATACTTGTGCGTGTGGCTCAGAGCCACCTGCGTGTCGGCACTTTTGAATATGCCCTCAGATGGGGCAGCACAGAGGATCTTGGCGCATTGGCTGATTACGCGATCGGGCGGCACTTCCCGGACATCGGGTCTGATGAGGGGCGCTATCTGTCGTTTCTGAAGGGCGTTGTTGACCGGCAGGCTTCGTTGATTGCAAAATGGCAGCTGGCCGGGTTTATCCACGGGGTGATGAATACCGACAATATGGCGATAAGCGGTGAGACGATCGATTACGGGCCGTGCGCTTTTATGGACGCATATGACGCCAAAACGGTCTTCAGCTCCATTGATATCCATGGACGCTATGCCTATGGCAACCAACCGCTTATTGCCGGGTGGAACCTTGCACGGTTTGCAGAAACCTTGCTGCCGCTTCTTCATGACGATGACGAACAAGCTGTAATACTGGCGCAGGATGCGGTATCAGCGTTCTCCGGCCTGTATCGCAGCCGCTGGCTTTCGGGAATGAGAAAAAAACTGGGGCTGTTTAACGAAGAGCCGGAGGATGAATCCCTGGTAGACAGCCTCCTGAACGTGATGCAAAAACACCGGGCCGATTATACCAATACTTTTTTAGCCTTAACCTTTGATACGACTGAGGATACTGCCTTGTCCGGCACCGACGATTTGGCTCAGTGGCTGCGTGAGTGGCGGGCGCGGCTTAACAGGCAGCCGCAGACAGCAGCCGACTCGCATCAATTGATGCGGCGTTCAAACCCGGCTCTGGTGCCGCGGAATCATCGTGTGGAAGCTGCGCTGGAGGCTGCAGTGAATCATGCTGATTATAGCGTGATGGAGCAGCTGCTCAAAGCGCTTGCCGATCCTTATGCGCATTCATGCGACCAGGCGGAATACGCGGCCCCTCCCGGTCCGTCAAGCCGTCCTTACAGGACGTACTGCGGAACCTGAACACGCAAGTCTGAAAAGACGTCCATAGCGCTGCGCCGTTTCGCACGGGCGCGCGGCGGAAAAAGCTGGACTTAACAGCGCGGCATGGGTTAATATAGCCGTATGGTGAGCTTTGGGCCTGCGGGCAATTCGGACAGTTTTTACGATCAGGGATATAAGAATACATACGAGGCATTTGCCTGGATCCGGGCAATGGACCTGAATGCCTATGAGTATTCGTTCGGACGCGGTGTGCGGCTGGGAGATGCCATGGCCGCGAAGATTGGCGCGGAGGCTGCGGCCTGCAAGGTGACGCTCTCGGTGCACGCCCCTTATTACATCAACTTTGCGACGGAAGAAGAAAAAAACATGACGGGCAATGTGCGCTATCTGCTGCAGTCCGCAATGGCGGCAAAGTGGATGGGCGCGCGGCGCGTGGTGTTTCATGCCGGCTCGCTCGGCAAGTCTTTGCGCGGCGCGGCTTTTGAGCGCGTGCAGACTGGGCTTACGGGCGCGCTGGCCGTGTTGGACGGCGAAGGTTGCGGGGACCTTGAAATATGTCCCGAAACGATGGGAAGAATCAAACAGATAGGGGACTTGGATGAAGTGATCGCGCTGTGCCGGATGGACGAGCGGCTGGTGCCGGCGATTGACTTCGGGCATCTGCATGCGCGCGGTTTGGGCGCGCTGAAGGATGAGGCGGATTATGCGGCGGTGCTGGACGCGCTGGAGAACGGCCTTGGCGGTTACCGCGCCCGGCGGTTTCATGTTCACTTCTCGCGCATTGAGTATACGGCAGCGGGAGAAAAAATGCACCGCACCTACGCCGAGACGGATTACGGGCCGGATTTTGCGCCGCTTGCAAAGCTGATTGTGAAAAGAAGGCTCGAGCCGGTTATTATCTGCGAATCCCGCGGAACCATGGCGGAGGACGCGGCGGAGCTGAAACGCATCTATACGGAGGCGCTTGCCAATGAGGGTTGACAGATTAAGAGAGGTTATGATGGCGGTATCGGCGGACGCTGCGCTGATTACCACCGCTGAAAATGTGACCTACTATTCGGGGTTCACCGGCGCCAGCAGTCAGCTGCTGATCACGCAGGACAACATGCTGTTTTTTACGGATTTCCGGTATACCGAGCAGGCGCAGGGCGAGACGGATTTTGACGTGGTGGAGACGGGGGGCGACTCGCGCGTTCAGACGATATTTCAATATGCTTCAAAGCTGGGGGTGCGCCGCCTGGGCGCGGATCTGTCCGGCGTGTCGGTGGGTGCATACAAGTCTTACTTAAAACACATCGCCGAAGAGAATATCGTGGATATTTCCGGTGCGATAATAAAACGCCGCGCGGTGAAGGACGAAAGCGAGCTGGCGCAGATCGCAAAGGGCGCGGCGCATAACGACAAGCTGTTTGCGCACGTGTGCAGTCTGATAAAACCGGGCGTGACGGAATACGACATCAAGGCGGAAATCGTCTACTACATGCACAGGAACGGCGCGGAGCCAGCGTTTGCGCCCATCGTGGCGTCGGGCGGCCACTCGAGCCTGCCGCATGCGACACCCACCGGCCGAGTGATATTGCCGGGCGATCTTGTGACGATGGACTACGGCTGCCGGTTCGGCGGATATTGTTCGGATTTTACGCGGACCGTTGCCATTTCCCATATGGACAAAGAGCAGCAAAAAGTATATGATATAGTGAAGTGCGCGGGGGATATGGCCACACAGGCGCTGGCAGCGGGAGTACCCGCCAAAGCGGTGGACGCGCTCGCCCGGGAATACATTGCCGCGCACGGTTACGGTGACGCGTTCGGGCACGGTCTGGGTCACGGCGTGGGTTTATCCATCCACGAAGCGCCCGCGGTCAACACACAGTCCGAGGCGGTGCTTGCGGAAAACATGGTGGTGACCGTGGAGCCGGGTATCTACCTGCCGGGGCGTTTCGGCGTGCGCATAGAAGATCTTTGTGTCGTGAAAGATGGCGGCTGCGTCAACCTTACGTCGGCGCCGCGTGATGCCGTTATCATATAATCAGTTGGAGGACAAACCATGGTATCAGCCGGAGATTTCAAAAAAGGCCTGACGATCGAAATAGACGGTCAGGTTTGGGTCATTGTCGATTTTCAGCACGTTAAGCCCGGGAAAGGCGCCGCGTTCGTGCGCACCAAAATGAAGAACATCATGCAGGGCAACGTGCTTGAGAAAAACTACAATCCGTCCGAAAAGTTCCCCAAAGCGCATGTGGAGACAAAGGCGATGGAGTATCTGTACAGTGACGGCGAGCTTTATTATTTCATGGACAAGGAATCATACGAGCAGATTCCGCTCAATCACGGGCAGGTGGAGGATGCGATGAACTATGTCAAGGAGAATATGCCTGTGACCATCAAGTTCTTCAAGGGCGTCGCCTTTTCGGTGGAGCCGCCTAACTTTGTGGAGCTGCAGGTGACGGAAACCGACCCCGGCTTCAAGGGCGACACAGCCACATCAGGCAACAAGCCGGCGATCCTCGAAACCGGCGCGAAGATCATGGTGCCGCTGTTCATCAATCAAGACGATATCATCCGCGTGGACACGAGAACCGGCGAGTATATGGAGAGAGCGTAACAGAGAATCATTTGAGGCTTGAACACTCAGGCCTCTTTTTGATTTAATCACACGGGACGACAGAAATGCTTTATGATATATAAGATAACAGCGTATTCGGATGAGGTCGTTGATCAGATTATGACAATATGGACAGAGTCGACAACCGCTGCGCATCCATTTATTCCGGCGGAATACTGGCACAATCACTATGAGCTTGTTCGGAATCGATATCTGCCTGAAGCTGAAACATATGCTTTTTGTAAAGCAGGTAAAATTGAGGGGTTCATCAGCGTTTTGAGTAGCGGTTATATCGGCGCGCTGTTTGTTGCTCAGGATGCTCAGGGGCAGGGAATAGGAAGCGAACTGATAGAGTATGTGAAAGCTACTTTCGGCGAGTTATCTTTGGCCGTGTATGCTAAGAACAACAGGGCAGTGAAATTCTATATGGGAGCCGGGTTTTATATCACGGAGGAGCAAATTAATAAAGAAACCGGTGAACTGGAATACATCATGAGTTACCACAGGCTTACCGATAAACAATAATAAATACAAGGGAAATGCGCAGCATTCCCTTGTATTTCGTTTCCTTTCTTCAAGAAAGGAAACGAGTTGCAGGGGCAGAGCCCCTGCGTGCCTCCAAATCTTTGTTATTTCATCAAAGCGCAAATGTCGTTGCTGAAAGCCAGCGGGTCCTCCACCGAGAGGCCCTCCATCAGCAGCGCCTGGTTGTAGAGCAGCAGTGTGTAGAGCTTGAATTTCTCCGGGTCGCTGCTCTGCGCGCTTTTAAGCGCCGCGAACACCTCGTGGCCGCCGTTGAGCTCCAGCACCTTCTGAGCCGAGATGTTGTGACCTTCAGGCATGTTTTTCAACACCTTCTCCATCTCGATGGACACACCGCCTTCGCTGGTGAGGCACACGGGGTGAGACTTGAGACGCTTTGAAAGACGGATGTCCTTCACTTTATCGCCCAGCACCTCCTTCATCGCGTCAAACAATGATTTTTCCGCGTCCTTCTGATCTTCTGTCTTTTCCTCCGGCGCGTCCAGATCAAGGTCGCTCGCGGACACGGATTTGAAGGCTTTCTCCTGGTAGTTCATCAGCATCTGAATGGCGAACTCGTCCACATCCTCGGTGAAGTAGAGTATCTCAAAGCCCTTGTCGCGCAGCAGCTCCGTCTGCGGCATTTTGTCGATGCGGTCGATGGATTCTCCTGACGCGTAGTAGATGGCCTTCTGGTCTTCCTTCATGCGGGACACGTATTCGGCCAGCGACACCAGCTTCTTCTCGGATGACGAGTAGAAAAGCAGCAAATCGATCAGGTCGTCCTTGTGCATGCCAAAGTCGTTATAGACACCAAACTTGAGGTGCCGCCCAAACGACTTGTAGAACGTCTCGTATTTATCGCGGTCGTTCTTCAACAGATTTTCCAGCTCGGATTTAATCTTGTTCTTGATGTTCTTGGCGATGATCTTCAGCTGCCTGTCATGCTGGAGCAGCTCGCGCGAAATGTTGAGCGAGAGGTCGTCCGATTCCACCATGCCGCGCACAAAGCTGAAATAGTCAGGCAGCAGGTCGCCGCATTTGTTCATGATCAGCACGCCGTTGGCATACAGCTCAAGCCCCTTCTCGAACTCCTTGCTGTAGAAATCGTACGGCGTTTTCTCAGGAATGAAAAGTATGGCGTTATAGCGTACCGTGCCCTCCGCTTTGATGTGTATATGCCGCAGCGGCTTGTCGAATCCGAAATGCTTTTCGGCGTAGAACTGCTCGTAGTCTTCGTCCTTAAGCTCATTCTTGTTCTTGCGCCAGATGGGCACCATGCTGTTGAGCACCTGCTCTTCGATGACTGTTTCGTATTCGCCTTCTTTTCCTTCAACCGGGATGGATTGCGTCATGTCCATCTTGATGGGGTAGCGGATAAAGTCCGAATACTTCCTGACCAGCGCCCGCAGCCGGTATTCGTCTGCAAATTCGCTGTATTTCTCGTCCTCTGTGTCTTCTTTAAGATGCAGGATGATTTCGGTACCCACGCTGTCTTTTTCGCAGGTGTTGATGCTGTAGCCGGAAGCCCCCTCGGATTCCCACTTGAAAGCTTCTTCGCTGCCGAGCGCGCGGCTGATCACCGTTACCTTGTCGGCCACCATGAACGCGGAGTAGAAACCGACGCCGAACTGGCCGATAATGTCGTAGCCGTCTTTCAATTCCGTTTCGTTCTTGAACGCGAGGGTGCCGCTTTTGGCAATGGTGCCAAGGTTGTCCTCCAACTCGCCGCGCGTCATACCAATGCCGGTATCAACAATGCGCAGTGTGCGCGAGGCTTTGTCCGGGATGAGCCGGATATAATAATCGGCGCGGGAAAAGCTGATTGACTCGTCCGTGAGCGCCTTATAGTAGATTTTGTCGATGGCGTCGCTGGCATTGGATATCAGCTCTCTGATAAAAATCTCTTTGTGGGTGTAGATAGAGTTGATCATCAGATTCAAAAGCTGCTTCGACTCCGCTTTGAACTGTTTCTTTGCCATGGTTTATTGTCTCCTTTTCGTGAGGATTATCAGCACTCTTATGCCTTGAGTGCTAACATATAGTTTACCACTTTTTTGCGTGTTGTCAACATCAGAGCGTTATGATTATTGTTGTGCTGACTGCTTTTGGATTGCGGAACAATCTGGTATAATATCATGTATGAGGAAACCGAATGAAAACAGCGCCGCAATAACGCGGCCTTTGCGCGATGAAGGCGTGCGCATCATCACCTACTGCCTGTTCGGCAACATACTGCTGCTGCTCATGAAAGGCGCTGTCGGCCTGATATTCGGCAGCGAGGCCTTAAAGGCGGACGCGGTGAACTCCGCCGGAGACACACTGGCTGCGGTGGTTGTGCTGCTGGGTCTTCGGTATTCGCTCAAGCCGCGGGACAAAGGGCATCATTACGGCCACGGGAAGATGGAGGCGCTGGTTTCGTTCGTCGTGGGGTTGATGGTGCTGGCCGGTACGGTGTTTGTTGTACGCGATGCTGTCAGCGCGGCGCTGGTGGGAGACACCCCGCCGTCGAGCCTCTGGGCGCTGGGCGCGGCACTGGTATCCATTTTTATAAAATCCGTGATGTACAGGGTCACATACGCTGCCGGCAAGCGCCTGAAGTCTGTGGCGGTGACGACCAACGCGATGGATCACCGTAACGATATATTTGCGACATCAGGGGCAGCCATTGCCATTGGACTGGGTTATCTTGGCGAGCAGATTGGTTATCAGCCGCTGATACGCTACGCGGAACCGCTGATTGCGCTGGTGATCAGCGCGCTGATTGTGAAGACGGCATACGGCATACTCAAAGAGTCCAGCCGCATGCTGCTGGACGCTGCGCCGGACGACGCCACCATGGACGGCATGCGGCGCATTGTGCAGGATACGCCGGGCGTGGCGCACTTAAGCTGGCTCAAGTGCCGCCCGATGGGGCGCGGCCTGCTGGCGGACGTGGCGGTGGAGGTGGACGGCCATATCAGTGTGTGCGACGGACACGACATCGCGGACGCCGTTCGGGATGGTATGATGAACGCCTATCCGGAGATGATCGATGTGGTGGTGCACATCAACCCGCACACGACGTGAGGAAATGGGGAAAACGATTATAACCGGACGATGGATTCTTCAAGCATTATATAGGGGAAAAAAGATGTCATTGTGCAACTGCAAAGATTTTTTTCATTTGGAACATGATAGAAAGCAAATCTCAAAACGTATTCGGGAATCAAAAGAATTGTTCAAAAAACTAACAGTGCTTTATAAAAAGCGTTTTATAGAATACGAATTATACCAATGCCCTGTTTGCAATCAAATG
>CAZNVX010000090.1:0-9368 GCA_964576225.1 uncultured Christensenellaceae bacterium | reverse complement strand
AAATCTATTTCGAAGCGATTTGCTGGTGTTCAGTATCAGCTTGACTTCGGTGGCGGGTATGCTTTCCGTTAAATTCAAAGTGTTGTCCTCCAAAGATGCGATGCCATTATTGTGTGCATCCGCGTCCTGTTTATTCGCTGGATTGTGCAGGTTTGGTGACCAGGCAGTTGATGAGGAAGCTGCAGAAAATGGTGAACGCTGCCGGGCTTGATGGACGCTAAAATGACCCGAAAGGAATGCGGCTTGGCGTGCTCTTCGAAAACCGTAAGGCTGCGAACGCCAAGTGCCGCCGGTATCTGTGGAACAGGTCGAAAGACAAGGGATTTAAAAAACAGGTCGCGTGCCATCACGTCTGTCACAAAATGCATTTTTGCTGTCAAAAACGCCATGAGCTGAATAGGATATTATGACGGAATATCCGCAGAGGAGGCATTGTTGTGAGAGTATTGAGAGCGGGCATGGCAGGCACCGACGTGATGGAGATACAGGCGCTGCTCAGAAAGATGGGGTACAACCCGGGCCCGGTCGACGGTATATTCGGGCTGCAGACACAAAACGCGGTAAAGGCGTTTCAACGGAATTTCGGGTTGATGCCGGACGGCATTATCGGTCTTCATACATACCGTGTGCTGGAAAGGTTTTTGCTTGGTTACGATACGTACACCATCAGGCCGGGAGACACGTTTTACAGCATTGCGAGAAACTACTATACGTCCCCCCAAATGATACAAACGGCCAATCCGGGCATAAATCCGGAAAACCTGCAGGTGGGGCAGACCATCACGGTGCCTTACGGTATTGACGTGGTGGACACCAATATCGATTACACATATGATGTGCTTCAAAGGGATATTCGCGGCCTAAAGGCGCGGTATCCGTTTATCGAGACGGGTGTGGCCGGGCTTAGCGCCTTGGGTAGAGAGCTTAGCTATTTGCGGCTCGGAACCGGTCCGAATGAGGTGTTCTACAACGCCACCCATCACGCGCTGGAATGGATCACAACACCGGTGCTGATGAAGTTCGCGGAGGATTTCGCCAAAGCGTATGCGCAAGGGACACTGCTGAACGGCGCCAACCCGCGCAGCATCTGGCAAACGAGCAGCATTTATCTGATCCCCATGGTCAACCCGGACGGCGTTGATCTTGTGCTGAATGGTCTGCAGCCGGACAATCCGAATTTCGATCAGTTAATCCGCTGGAACTTTGGAAGCACCGATTTTTCCCGGAGGTGGCAAGCTAACAACAATGGGGTGGATCTCAACCATAATTACAATGCCAACTGGGAAGCGTCAAGGGCGGCTGGGGAAGCGATGGGAATCACAGGCCCGGGGCCCACGCGTTATGCCGGCCCGTTCCCCGAATCGGAGCCCGAAACACGCGCGGTGGCAGACTTTACGCGAAACCACGATTTCCGCCTCGTGATGGCATACCACAGCCAGGGAGAGGTGATATTCTGGGACTTTGAAGACCTTGCGCCGCCTGAAGCACGGACAATCGGGGAAGCGCTGTCAAGGCTGAGCGGGTATATACTGTCCGCCCCTGAGGGTATCGCATCATATGCAGGTTATAAGGACTGGTTTATTCAGGAATATAGGAGACCGGGATATACCATCGAGGTGGGGCGGGGCGTCAACCCGCTGCCCATCACACAGTTTGACAGGATTTATGCCGACAATCTGCCGATGCTGTTGTTCGCGGCCACAGCTTAGAAGCCAACAAGACAACGCGGATCGTATAATAATGGGATGATATACCTATATAATTGACAAATGCAATCAATTTTAATAGAGTATTGTTAACCTATGCCAATGAAAAGGAGCTTTATGGAAGCGAGCCAATTCGCATATATCGGCGTATATAATGACATCAGGGATAAGATAAGAGACGGCAAGTATCCGATCACCAGCCTGCTTCCACCTGAGTCTGCGCTCTGTGGCATATATGGCGTCAGCCGAACAACCGTCAGGAATGCCGTCCGCCTGCTGGAGAGTGAAGGATATGTTAAGGCGCGTCAAGGGTACGGCACAGAGGTGCTCGATTTCCGCACCATTCAGAAGCTCAACTATATTTCATCGTTCACGCGGACCCTCGAGGCCAAAGGTTTTACCGTATCAACTAAAAGCATGCATATCGATACCGTCAAGCCTGATGAATTGCTGGCGCAAGAGCTGCAGATATCCGAGAAAACGGATGTGGTGCGCGTCCAGCGTCTGCAGCTTGCCAATAAAAAGCCGATTGCCTATATCACAGACTATATCATCGCTCACCTCGTCAATGGCATAGAAAAGGATGTGGGCAAATTCGTCTCGCTGTACCGGCATATTGAAAAGCAATACGGTGTGATGATCACATCGGCTGTGGACACGATTAAAGCGCATACGGCAGATTTTATGCTGGCGGAGATGCTTGGCATTTCTGCGGGCAGCCCCATACTTGTGAATCACCGGGTTGTATACAGCCATGGTGTGCCCATCCTGGTCAACGACGTGCTGATTGACGGAAACCGTATGGAGTATTCGGTGGCCGTGGAAGGGCGCATTGAGCATTAAGCCGTGTAAAGGCGTCTCCTTACTTTATTGATTTTCTCACATTATTCTTAAACAAACGCTCTGTGGAGCAACTTCTGTTTGACCTTGAAACATAATGATGTTATATTATTAATTGTTGAAAAAAAGATATGTTTGAAGGAGAGTATTCTGGTGAATCGAGATGACCTGGCCCGTAAGCTGGATGTAACGCTGGTGAAGAATGCCCATACGGAGGATGAGATTAGGAGATTGATCGACAACGCGAAGAAGCATTCATACGCCTGTGTGTTCACGTTGCCATGTTATTTAAGCATGGTTGTCTCAGGTCTTGAGGGAAGCGGTGTCCATGCAGGCGGTACGATGGGCTTTCCGTCAGGCGGGGAGCTCACCGAAATCAAGATAGCGGAAACAAAGATGAATCTTGGATTGGGCGCAGATGAGCTTGATATGGTCATCAACTTAGGCTGGATGATGAGCGGCAAATACGATGCCGTTCTGGACGAACTGAAACGTATTCGTGAAGCGGCGCAGAACAAGCCGCTTAAGTGCATCATCGAAGTCGGATGCCTTGATGAATACACCGCCAAGAAGGCTTGCGAGCTTGTCGTTCAATCGGGCGCCGATTATGTCAAGACCGGAACAGGATGGTTTTCTCCGGCGACTGTCGAGCAGGTACGGCTGATCAAATCAGTGGTGGGTGAAGATATCCTTATCAAGGCGGCCGGCGGCATACGCGATATGGAAACGGTTGACTCTCTTCTGGCCGAAGGGGCGCATCGGCTGGGCATCGGTCTATCGAGCGCGATGGAGATTATGGCGCACTTATCATGAGAAGCGGGAGAGGATAGGCATGGGCATGTTGGAAGGAAAAGTGGCGCTGGTTACAGGCGGCGGACGGGGGCTTGGAGAGGCGCTCAGCAAACGGCTTGCTGCAGAAGGCTGCAAAGTGGCGGTCACTGACGTGGTTTTACGCAATGCCGAATCGGTGGCATCTGCGCTACCGGATGGGCTGGGCATGGTGTGCGATGTGACAGACTATACCCAGTGTGAGGCCGCATGTGCAAAAACAATTGAAAGGTTTGGCAAGCTGGACATACTCGTGGCCAACGCGGGCATTCTGATATCCGGTGCGATCAACGAGATTGACGTGTCGGCTTGGAAGAAAGTGATTGACGTGAACCTGGTGGGCAGCTTCCATATCATGAAGGCCTGCAGCCAGCATTTCATGGACAGGCGCGCGGGCTGCATCATACAGATCAACAGCAAATCAGGGAAAAAGGGAAGCTTTAAAAGCTCGGCTTACGCTTCTTCCAAATTCGGCGGCATCGGTCTGGTTCAAAGCCTTGCGCTCGAGCTGGCTCCTTATGGTGTGCGCGTGAACGCTGTCTGCCCCGGCAATTTGCTCAACTCGCCGCTTTGGCGGGAAGGGGAAGATTGCCTGGCTAACCAGTATGCGCGCAACCGCGGGCAAACCGTGGATGAAACGCTGGCGCAGTATTTAAAGCAGATACCGTTGGGGCGGAGTTGCGAATACGATGATGTGGCAAATGTGATGGTGTTTTTGGCGAGCGATCTGTCATCCTACATGACAGGGCAGGCCATCAATGTGACGGGCGGCTTTGAAATGCGCTGAAAAAACGGAGGATCAATGAAAACCAAAGCTGTTCGCCTATACGGCAAAAATGACTTAAGATTAGAAGAGTTCGAATTGCCCGCCATGCAGCAAGACGAGATTCTTGCGAAGATTATCACCGACTCCATCTGCATGTCGACATATAAAACCGTTCTGCAGGGCGAGGAGCACAAACGTGTGCCGAAAGGCATTGCTGCCAATCCCGTGATAATGGGACATGAGTTCTGCGGAGAGATACTGGAGGTCGGCGACAGGTGGAAGTCAGAATTCAAGAACGGCGAGAGGTTTGTGATGCAGACGGCGCTCAACCACAAGGGCACGATGGATGCGCCGGGGTTTTCGTTTCCGTATGTGGGCGGCGATGCCACATACATCATTATACCTGCCATAGTTATGGAAATCGGTCATCTGATTAAATTTGATGCGCAGCACTTTTACCGGGGGTCTCTGGTGGAGCCGATGGGATGTATTATCGGGGCGTTTCACGCGAGCTACCACATAAGACCGGGAAAATATACGCACGACATGGGCATAAAAGAGGGGGGAAGCATGGCGCTGCTTGGCGCGTGCGGGCCCATGGGCTTGGGAGCGATTGATTATGCGCTGCATGGCGATAAGCGTCCCTCCGTGCTGGTGGTGACCGATATTGACGATGATCGAATTGCCCGAGCCAGGGCGATTTTCCCGCCCGATTCCGCGAAAAAGGCAGGTGTCCGGCTCGAGTATGCCAACACGGCCAAACAGACCAATCCGGTGGGCAGTCTGCGCGCACTCACAAAAGGCGGTTTCGATGATGTGATGGTGTTCGCCCCGGTGTCTTCCGTGATTGAACAGGCGGACGCACTGCTTGGGCGGGACGGTTGCTTGAATTTTTTCGCTGGGCCGACGGATGCGTCCTTGAGTGCCAATTTCAACTTTTATCATGTCCACTATAGCGGGACGCATGTGACGGCCACCAGCGGCGGCAACACGGACGACATGCGCGAAGCGGTGCAGCTGATGAACACCGGACTTATTGATCCGTCGGCGATGATCACGCATGTGGGCGGGCTTGATTCGGTGATCGACACCACATTGAATCTTCCGTTTATCAGCGGCGGTAAAAAACTCGCCTATATCCATATCGACATGCCGATGACGGCGCTGGATGATCTGGATAAGCTGGCGGATGCGGATCCGCGGTATCGGGAGCTGGCCGACATCGTTCGGAGGAATAATGGATTGTGGTCCGGTGAGGCGGAGGCGTGCCTGCTGGACATTCATTCGCAGATATAACGGGAGACCCGCATGAAAGCAGTGTTGATCGGAACAGGCAAGATCGGGCGCGGCATTATCGCCAAATCGCTCCATAACGCAGGCTGCGCGCTTACCATGCTCGATGTCAATGAAAAACTGATCGCGATGCTGCGCGACGCAGGAGCTTATTCGGTGCGGTCTTTGGATGATACAACAGATTACACCGAGATTGTAAGCGGTTATCAGGCCTTCGTGCTTGGGTCAAGGGAAGCGGAAAAGGCAGTTTGTGAAGCGGATATTCTGTTTGTTTCGGTGGGTGTCAATAATTTGAATGCGCTCATGCGGACAGTTACGCCGTATCTGTTAAAAAGGCTGGAACAGCTACGCCCTCCGGTTGACATGATTTTTTGCGAGAACTTTGTGGGTGTCAGTGCTTATATCGGGGATATACTGAAGAGAGAGCTGGGCGTTGAACCCGCAGTGTTTGACGGCCGGGTGGGGTTTGCCGGAGGAAGCGTGGGCGTGGTGGTGCCCCCGCCGGCCGATCCCCTATTGGTTATCAAAGGACCCTATGAGGATATCCACATCGAGGAGCGTGCGTTGATCACACCGATACGCATTCCGCGGTTTGTGCCCGAAGCTCATTTTGAGCTGTGCATACGCGAGAAGCTTTACATATACAATATGGCTCATGCGCTCACATCGTATCTTGGCTGGCTGGATGGATACCAATATGTGGACGAAGCTTTTGTTGCCCCGCGTATTATCAGCGTTGTGCGGGCGGCCATGGCTTCGGTTGCAAAAGCGCTGTCCGCAGAATACGGCGTGCCCCTTGAAAGGGAGCTTGCTGAAGCTGCCGATATTGAAAGGCGAATATGCAACAGACAGCTGCGGGACACTATTGTGCGCATCGCCGAAGATCCGGTGCGTAAATTGAGCCATAACGATCGTTTGGCAGGCGCTTACCGGTTGACCCTGAAGCATAGATACCCTTGTGACGCGATTCTCAAAGGCATTGCTGCCGGTTTTTTGTTTGCAGAACCGTCGGATGCTAGCGCTATGCGCATCCAGAAACATATTACGGTGCACGGCATTGCTTCATCGGTCAGAGCATTCACAGGGATTGACAATGAAGATGCCGTTTGGGCTATTATTGGCTATTATAATGAGCTCAAACGGTAAAGCCATTTTTCATTGCAATCATATTGTCCGTTTTGCCAAAACCAACAAAAGCTTTATTGAAATGCTCATGCAAAAATGATACATTGACATCATGACGGTGGTACAGCGAATTATGCCAACCATCGCGGCGGGTTAACGGGACCATGCATCACGGGGTTTGTATATGATTTTTCTATTCGCAGCTGCCTTTCTTGTTATCATGTCCCTCTATTTTTTCATGCTGGCGCCAGGCCGGGCTCCTTCCGGCGTCAGTGCAATTTGGAAGGTTCACTATGCGCACAGAGGGTTGTATCGCAAAGACCAGTCAGTGCCTGAAAACTCGATGGCGGCCTTCGCAAGGGCCGTGGACGCCGGTTATGGCATTGAGCTGGATTTAACGATCACGGCCGACGACCGGATTGTCGTTTTTCATGATGATACGCTTTCCCGCGCCTGCGGGGTGGATAAGGATATTGGAGACTGTACATACCAACAAATCAGCACGTACCGACTATTTGGAACAGACGAGGCCATACCACTTCTTGGTGAGGTGCTGAATCTGGTGAATGGCCGTGTGCCGCTGATCGTCGAGCTTAAGCCTGCGACGCGTTACCGTACGCTGTGCGCCGGAACGGCCGCGCTATTGGATGATTACAAAGGCTTTTATTGCATCGAGTCCTTTGACCCGCGTATTGTGCGGTGGTTCATGAAAAACCGGCCGGATGTGATGCGCGGTCAATTATCAGCCGGGGTCAAATCATTTGAGACCAAGCCTTTCTATCAGGCGCTGCCGGTTTCAGCTTTGCTGAGCAATGTGATCTCGCGTCCGCATTTTGTGGCCTATCGGCATCAGGACGCCCGCTGCAAACTTGGGCTGAAAATCTTTAAACTGATGGGTGGAAAGCTGGTGGCGTGGACTTTGCAGGACACAGATAAACATGAAGCCTGCCAGCGTCGTTTTGATACCACTATATTCGAATACACCGCCCCGGACGGGCGTGCAATAAAATAAAACACCACAATCTCATATCGGACTGTACATCAAAGCGCATATGCATTATAATAGATTCAGGGTTCGTTATACGTATCAACTGGCACTGCGGGAACATCTTTTTAAGCATTCCCGCATTCAAGACGGATCTTTTAAAACTTTCATTTTTGATCGGGTATCATGAATAAGGATGGCGCGAGAATGCAAAGACTTAGGGGAAAAAGAGCAGTGATCACCGGTGCGGCACAGGGGCTGGGGCAGGCGCTTGCGCTGCGGCTATCAAATGAAGGCGCGCATGTCGTCATCGGCGATATCAGCCTGGACGGTGCCAAACAGACGGCGTCGCTGCTCAATGACGGCACGGCATTTTCGTTGGATGTGACAGATTATGCCTCGTGCGAGGCTTTTATTCAAAACGCTGTGAATGTGCTTGGCAGTATTGACCTGCTGGTGTCCAACGCGGCGATTCTGATGTCCGGCGCCATTGATGAGCTTGATTCGGATAAATGGAAAAAGGTGATCGATGTCAATTTATGCGGGTTTTATAACATTGCTAAGGCGGCGGTTCCTTATCTGAAGCAAAATGGCGGGAACATCATCCAGATCAACTCCAAATCAGGGAAAAAGGGCTCATATAAAAACTCAGCTTACGCGGCATCCAAGTTCGGCGGTATCGGGCTCGTGCAGAGTCTGGCGCTCGAGCTGGCTGAGCATAAGATACGTGTGAATGCCATCTGCCCGGGCAACCTGTTGGATTCGCCGTTGTGGGTTAACAGTCTGTTCAGTCAATACGCGAAAAATCAGGGCATCAGCGAAGAACAGGTGAGGCAGAAATACATTGACCAGGTTCCCCTCAAGCGTGGGTGCACCTATGACGACGTTGCGAACCTGCTTGTGTTTCTGTCCAGCGATGAGGCGAGCTATATGACGGGTCAGGCGGTCAACGTGACCGGCGGGCAACAGATGGATTAGTATCAACTTCAAGACCAAGGAGGAAATCATTTTGAAAGCTGCAGTAGTAGAAGCAAAGGATATAATGACAGTCAAAGAGGTTCAAATGCCCCGCATTGACGAAAACGGTGTCTTGCTAAAGGTAAAGGCTTGTGCCGTGTGCGGTTCAGATATCCGCATATTCCACAGTGGAAACCCCCGTGTCAAATATCCGGCTATTATCGGTCATGAAATTGCCGGAGAAGTGGTGGAGGTGGGGCGCAATGTCACCAGATTCAAGGTGGGGGACAGGCTGGCCGTGGGCGCTGACGTGCCCTGCGGCGAGTGCGCGTTTTGTGAAGCGGGCATCGGCAACAACTGTCAGATTAATTATGCGATGGGTTACCAGTTTCAGGGTGGTTTTGCGGAATATCTGCCCTTAAACCGTATTGTTGTCAACTTTGGGCCTGTACATAAAATTCCGGACAACCTAAGCTTTGAGCAGGGGGCGCTGGCAGAGCCGCTTGGCTGCGTGCTGAATGCGCTGGAGTTAACGCCTGTCAAGCTGGGCGACGTGGCTGTTGTGCTGGGCGCCGGCCCGATTGGCTGTATGCTGATCGAGGTTATGAAGAAGATGGGCGCAAGCAAGACCATACTGGTGCAGCGTTCCCGCCCGCGGCTGGAAATGGCGCGCAAAACGGTGGGCGCTGATGTATTTGTCTGCTCTTCCGAGGAGGATTCCGTAGCGCGGGTGCTTGAGGAAACAGACGGTTTGGGTGCTGATGTTATATTTACCGCTAATCCGTCTCCGCTTGCTCAACAGGAGGCGCTGCGCATGGCAAAAAACCGGGCGCGTGTCAATTTCTTCGGCGGCTTGCCGGCAGACAAA
>CAZNVX010000089.1:1308-9369 GCA_964576225.1 uncultured Christensenellaceae bacterium | reverse complement strand
ATATGGCGGATGAAGCGAACTGGGTCGCCGTGGCGGGGAGTCTGTCGCTGGAAAACAACTGCCTGATCCCCGAACCAAAGCTGTCAATACCTGCCGGTATGCTGTAGAGCAGTTGGGCGGCTGGCCTGTCTTTATGCGTAGCAGCCGCAGCGGTACCCTGCCTGTAATTGAGCATCTCTTCAATCTGCGCCAGATATTCTCTGGCACTGGCGTCCCCTTCCTTGGCAAGCAGGTAGTGATACACACCCACTTCATCGTCAGTCATATATGTATACTTCTCGTATATACGCCTCTGCGCGTCAATCCATTTCTCCAGATCATCCAGTCGGCCGCCTTGTTCGCTGAATTGTGGATCGAGCAGTTCATCCATCACCATGTCGCTGTTCAGATACCGGGTATACGCCACAACATTCTTTTCATCGCCTCCGAACATAACATCCGCAACTGACGATGGGGCGATATTCGCACCTTCTTGAGCGTATTTGAGAAAGTCATCCGAGCTCAACACCATATACTGCTTCGCCATATCAATCTCTGCCTGCTTACTCGCTTTCTTCACCTGAAGCGGCACAATCTCGTCGGCTCTGTACTGCTCCAGCTTTTCTTGGTTCAGCCTTGAAAGCTCAAAATTCTGGATATATGTCTCTTCAAGCAGCTTTTCTTCCATCGGCCTCTTGCTGTCAATTTGGTTATTGAGGTCATCTATCTCCTGCTGCGCGGCATCAAAATCGAAGGTCAGATAATATGCGGCTGGGTCTCCGTTATAATAGTTCTGAAGTTTTTCCCGGGCATACCTGGCTCTTAAGCTGTCTGGAAGTTCATCCCAATCCCGTTCCTGCTCAAACAGCTTGCTTTTCATCTCTAGCGCAGCTTTGGAATCGTATTCGTCGCCAACCGCTTGTGCCGCCGCAATCGCCACTTCATCATTTTGTCTGCGCAGCCTGTCAAAAAGCTCCTTTCCGGCCTGAACGAACTCATCATGGCGCGGCTTTCTCCCAGCTGTGCTGCCAGAGTCCTTTGTCGATTGTATGTACGCCCACACCGCGAGCAAAGCCGTCTCATCAAGCTGGTTCAAATACGGCCGTATCTCCTGTATATTTGCCCTTTGCCGCAGGTCTTTTATGGGATTTCCAAAACTGTCAAGGCTGTCTGTCATCAAGGCTTTTATCAGCTCTTCCTTCGTAAACGACTCGGGCTGGATGCCCATTGCCGCCCTTTTGTTGTCCTCTTCGGTGTCTTCATAGTCATACTGTGCCGCGATCTCTGGGAAAAACGCCTGTACCTTTCTCCATTCCAATGCGCCGGGGTGCTGTCCGTACAGATTCTTCTCGGCGTTATCAAATGCCGTCTGATAGGCTTCTATGGCGCTTTGTATATCCTCTCCTGACGCAGCCGCTGAGAGAATCTGGTTGAAAGCCCCGTCAATGGCCGCGCGGTCTTCGGTGCTGTAATGCTGCCCGGTGCCGTTCAGCCCAGCGAAGTGATTCATATAAAGATCATACAGCCCCTGGCCGAAACGGCTGACAAAGTTGTCTTTGTTGGCAGACAGTAACGCCGCCTGCGCCGAAGCATCCCCGGTCATCAGGCTGTCATAGCCGGATACTGTATCGTAAATGCCCTTCCCCTCAAACGGCGCGTGTGCTTTCCGCTGCGTGAAGTAGTCCAGCGCGTTCTCGTAGCTGGCCTTCCCGAAATCCTTAACGTACCGGTCCTTGTCGTCTTTGAGCGTTGAGATATACCTCTCATTGGCCGAGTCAGCCGCGTCAAAACGGCTGGTTTTTGTGCCATCCCGGCCGCCGGCAAAGTCCCGCGCGACGCCTGTGTACCCGCCGCCTCCCTGCGCCAGCGACGCCTTGGCAAAGCTGCCGCCTGCTGCCGCTTTGGCCTGCTCCACCATCGCTTTGTTCGCGTCGATAATGGCCTGCCCGGCAGCGGACTGCGCGCCCGAGCCGCTCTTTCGGCGCCGCCTTTTCGGCAGGCTCTTCACTTCAACGCCCGTCAGCGCCTTAAACTGCGCCTTGTTCACCAGCCCCTTGGTATACAGCTTCATCATCTGGTCAAACACGCTGTCTGCTTGATTCATCTCAATCTGCTGCTTTCTTATGCCCAGCTCCGCGTCAAACCGCCCCTTATTCACCGTCTCCGCGCTGCGCCGCGCCGCGTTTGTGGCGGTCAGCCCCGCCTCATCCGCCGTGTGACGAATGTCGAGGTTTGCGAGCGCGTGCGCCACGTTGTCGGCAAAACGCTCGTGCTGTCGCTCCGTTTTCCCAAGCTCGTTGCGCAAAGCCATGTCGCCGCGCTGCCGGTGCGTCAGTGAAAATCGGCCAGGCCCTCCCGCCAGGTCGGTCAGCGCTTTGTTGATACGCGCTTCATTCTTCAGCGTGTCATAAGCCGCGCCGCCGCCTGCCAGCACATCCTCATACAACTGCTTGTCCGCAGCGTATGTTTCCTTGAGCCGCGCTCTTTCACGGCGCAGCTCATCGTCATATTTTTTATCAACGCCCGTTATGTCCGCCATGCCGTTCCTCCCTCACTTCAGCTTGTATCCGGTCAGCTGCTCAAACTGCTTTTTGGTGATCAGCCGCTTCTGATACAGGCTCCAAGCCTGATTAAACGCGCTGTCCTTGCGGGACAGGTCAAGCTGCTGCTGGCTTAAGTCGTGGCCGCTTAGCCACTGTCCCTGGGAAACGATCGCTCCTGAGAGCTCCGCCGCGTTCTGCTGCTCGGCCGAGAGGGTGTCGGCATTATACTGCGTGGTCAGGCTGCCCAGCGCCAGATTGATGTTGTCGGTATAGTCCTGCTCCTGGCGCGCCGCATCGCCCAGCGTGTTTAAGAGCGACGTCTGGTTGCGCTGCTGCAAGGTCTGCGAAGTCCCGCCCGCGCCGGACAGCCCCATGTTGGCCATGTTTTCCTTGCGCGCCTGCTCGGCCAGCGCGTTGTTTGCATACGCCTCGTTCTTGATGCCCTGATATTGCCCCGGAAGATCGGAGAGCTGCTTGTTGTATGCCGTCTTGTTCTGCTGATACGCTGCGTCCAGCTTGGTCTTTTGAGCATCTAGCATGTTCTTGTACTGGTCGTTGATTGTTTTCGTCCAATCGGTCGCCATCTACTTCCCCTCCTTCAGGCGCAACAGCCGCGCCTCCAGCAAATTAGCCGCATACGCGATGATGTCGTCCGCGTTATCTTCCAGCAGCGCAAGAGACTTTGCCGACAGGTCGCTCAAAAAACGCTCCACCGCGAGGCCAGCCACGTCGCGCGCGTCATCGGCGGAGAGCTTGCCGTCCGCGGCCCGCTGCTTTAAGCCCTGCACCACCGTCTGCTGCAGGCTTGCCACCACGGTGTCCGCCACCGCTTGCGCCTCGCTCAGGGCGGTCTGCAAAGCCTCGTTCTCCGTTTTCCCCTTCAGCCAAATAAACGCTGCCCTCACCAGCGGTATGATCACTGCCGAAAACATCAGGCTGGCCGCCGCGATGATAAGCTGTGTCCAATCGATCTGCATATTTGCGTTCTCCTTTTTTTCTTGATCCTACACCGCATCATCGCTCACAATCGCTCAACTTGTTTGAATACAAAGCAAAAAAGCCCCGCTTCAAAAGCACGGCGCTTAAAAAGTGACGCTCATGGTTGTGTATAACGCGTATGCAGGCAAAACAATAAGCCGGATCGTCTGCCGACCCGGCTTAAAGCATAGAAGGAAATAGAAAAATGATTGCAATGCTGGCCTGTTATTATTCTACCCGCACAGCCCGCATGCTGTCAAATACTTTTTGCCCTCTCCCGTGTTCTTTACTGATTCTTAACCAGATACTGGCGTATCGCCCACACCGCAAGCGCGTGATCGTCCTCCTCCGACAGGCCGGACACCGTCACGGTGCCCACCACGCCCACGCCGCGCACTGTTACGGGAAACGCGCCGCCCCACACGCAGTAGTCCGATTCACTGACGCCGTACCGCTGCTCGGCTGTCATGCCGATTTTTTTCAGCCGCAGCCCGAAGCGGTATGAGCTCTTATAAAAACGGTAAACGGTGGCGTTTTTGCGACGTACCCACTGGTCGTTATCCGGCGACGTCCCCTCCAGCGCATGATGGAAAAGCTGCTGGCCGCCTTTCGTCACGTTAATCGTGATGGCCAGGCCATCCGCTTTCGCCCTCTCCACCAGCATCATGCCGATCTCAAGCGCCGCATCACTGCCAAAAGCATCGAACAGCAGCGTTTTCTCCTGTTCCTCCACCTCTGTTATCAACTTATCCAGATCACTCATATCAGTCACCTCACGTGTTTTGTCGGGTTTACCGTCACCTCATCATACCACACGACGCGCGCCGTTGCCAGCGGTCAGCGGTATGAGCGTTCGAAAATGCGCAGCACGTCCGCATGACTCAGCGGCGCCGGATCCCCCGCGAACAGGCCGCCCATCGTGTCACGGGCGTTACGCGCGTACTTTTCCAGCTTGCCATACTCAACACCGTGGTCGGACATCTTTAAGGCATCCACGCCGCAGTCGGCCTGCAGCTTCGCTAACGCGTCCACAAAGTCCATCGGGACAGCGGCGTCTTTGTTGCCCAACGCGCGGGCCATATCCGTCATCCGCTGGTCGCTTGCGCCCGACTTGGCGAAGAATGTGAAGTAAGCCTTGCTCACCATGATCAGCGCCGCGCCGTGCTCGATTTGGGGGTGATAAGCCGAAAGCGCATGCGCCAGTGAATGCTCGGACGTGCAGGATGACGTGGACTCCACCATGCCGGACAGCGTGTTGGCCAGCGCCACATCTGCGCGCGCCTGTTCGTCGCGACCGTCTTTCACGGCTGTCGGCAGGCCCTTGCCAATCAGCTCAATGGCTTTGAGCGCGTAAAGGTCGCTCACCGGGCTGGCAGCTTTGTTGATGTATCCCTCGGCGCTGTGGAACAGCGCGTCAAAGCCCTGATACGCCGTCAGCTTCGGCGGCACCGTCATCATCAGCTCAGGGTCCACGATGGACAGCACGGGAAACGTCTTTTCATACCCGAAGCCAATCTTCTCCTCGCCGTTGGTGATCACCGTCCAGGGGTCCGCTTCGGTGCCGGTGCCCGCCGTGGTGGTCACAGCCACAATGGGCAGCGGGTCATTCGGTACCGGCAGACCGGCTCCGCTGCCGCCGTGCACATAGTCCCAATAACTGCCGGCGTTCGTCGCCATCACCGCGATGGACTTCGCCGAGTCAATGGCACTGCCGCCGCCGAGGCCGATTACGAAATCGACGCCGTTGTCCTTTGCCGTCTGCGCCCCGTCATGCACGTGTTCAATCACCGGGTTGGGCAGTATTTTATCGTACAGCATGTAAGACACGCCGCACTGGTCGAGCTGCTCCTCAAGCCTTTTCAGATATCCGTATCTTTTGACGGACTGCCCCGCCGTTGTCACGATCAACGCCTTTTTGCCCGGAAGCGCCTGCTTGTGCAGGGCTGATAGCTGCCCCTTGCCAAACAGTATCCTTGTGGGAATCGAATGAATGAATTGCATTGTTCAAACTCCTTTAAATGATGTATAATGATGTTAAACCTTCGAGCGAAGTGTAAGTCAACCCCAAATACAATTTATTCTCAAGAGGCATTCAACATGACGTACTCCATTTCCCAGGTTTCCAAAATAACCAAGCTGACACCGTATACGCTGCGCTATTACGACCGCGAGGGGCTGCTGCCTTTCGTTGGCCGCAGCAAGGCTGGCATCCGTGTTTTCACGGAGCACGACCTCGAGCTGTTGGCGCTCATCTGCTGCCTGAAAAGCACCGGCATGCCGGTCAAGCAGATTCGCACGTTTATCGACTGGTACACAGAAGGCGACAGCACGCTGAAAAAACGCCGCGATATGCTTTTGAGCCACCGGCAGCATATCGCGGACAGAATAGATGAGCTGCAGCGCAACCTGGCCAGAATCGAAGAGAAACTGCACTGCTACAACGACGCGTGCGGTGGCTCCACGTCTGGTGACGACGTCTGTGTACGCAGCGCAGTCAGGCAGTCATGAGTTCGCCGCTATCGACTCCCCAACCGATGGCAGCATGCCACAGGGGCGCTTTCACCGCAGCCTGCACAACAGTGTTCAAGACCCTCTTTTTTTATTTTCGAGTCATTATTTTAACAAAATGGCCAATAGAGTTAATGTGCCTCCCCAAAATGCCGATATAATAATAAACCACGTGTGGTTATTGAACGGTATTGCATAACAAGGAACAATAATGATCCATTTGAAAAACCTTTTACAGAGAATAAAGAGAAAGGTTTTAATCGATATCCCCGGCGAATTGCTGAGTGACTTTCAGCAAGACGTGCTTGAGGACAACTTTTCGCGCCTTTCCGTCATCGCTGTGGTCGTATTTATCATCGAAGTGCCCCTTATGCTGACCGATGAGCATGAGATTCATAGACATATCATGTTTTGTTTCCTGATGACCAGTTTGGTGCTGATTCCGCTGATTTTTTATATTAAGAAAAATATTAAAAGAATGCATCAAGTTTTCGTTCTTGCTGTGATGTATGCTTACTCATTGTCTGCGCTGCTTTTTGGCGCGGCCATGGCCTTAGGTGTGATGCCTGAGATGGATGCCACGCATTTTTACATGATGGCGGTTCTTGCCATCGCTTTATTCCTGTATTTCCGCCCGATACCGCTGGCTATCCTGTATGCCGCGGCTTACGCCTTGTTCGCCTGTTTGCTGCCTTATGCAGGCGCTCAGCCTGAATCGCTGACCACAATACGCGTCAACGCGTTGATGTTTAATCTTTTCGCATGGCTGTTCAGTCATTTGGCGCTCAAGTCCAGAGCCTGCACATACATGAATCGCCGCCTTCTGCATGATCAAAACCAAAAGCTGGAGGATCTGGCGCAACGGGACACGATGACCGGCTTGTTTAACCACTCGGTATCGTTTGAACGGCTCAAAGATGAGATAAAGCGGGCGAAAACGAAGGGCTACCCCCTCTCGCTGATCATTGCCGATATTGACGATTTCAAACAGGTGAACGACAATCACGGGCATTTGGTCGGCGATCTTGTGATCAGAAAAATCGCCAACGCCATACGCGGCGCCGTAAGGGATAACGGCATTGTAGGCCGTTACGGCGGCGAAGAATTCATCGTCATACTGCCGCGCACCGATATCGACGCTGCCCGCGCACTCTCAACCCGCATACAAGCCGCTATTGCGCAGGCTGAGCAGCATACGCCTGTGACGCTCAGCGGCGGCATCAGCCAATATGCCGGAGAAAGCTTAAACGAATTTATCAGGCTGACCGATGAAAAGCTCTACAAGGCGAAACGCAGAGGTAAGAACAGATTCAGAGCGGATTGACAATCGGCGGTATGGTATTCTGATCATGCCAGTTTTTTTACAAATTTGCGGTATAGCGCCCAAATCCATAGCAGCGCCGTCAGCAGAGCCGGAAGCAGATGGATAAAATCCGCCTCAGCGCAAAGCTTCGCAACCCAGAACGAGGGCAGCGGTGAAAAAAGAAACTGCACCCACGAATCTATGAAGAACGGCACGAACAACCCCAGCAGGAACAGCCCGGACAACTTGCCCATCGCCATGCCTTCCACACGGTTGTGAGACAGCGAGAAGATCAGCAGTGCCACTGCCACACTGAGCAGGCATGAGAGCAAACAGGCCGCCAGCAGCAGCGGCAGCGGCCACACGTTCAGCGAGAACAGCGCCATCATCAGAACCGCCGCGAAAAAGGACAGACATGCGGGCAGCATCAGCCGTGACATGATGTATCCGCGCTTGCCGACCGGCGTTACCGCAAGATAACTTGACATGTTCTCGTCATATTCCGTCAGCATCACCAGCGCAGAGACAAAACAGAAGATGTAGGGCGTGACGATGCAGAGAAACAAATCGAACAGCAGGTAATACGGCGCAAGAATCGCCTCCGCCCCAAAATACGCGCAAAGCCGGCTCTCAGCAAACGGTATGCCGAAGCGGAACAGCAGCCCGGTGAGCACCGGCGCGAAGCAAACGGCGATGAGCATGTCATCCTCCGTGATCTGCCGGATAAAGACAACAAACGAACGCCAAAGC
>CAZNVX010000089.1:0-1298 GCA_964576225.1 uncultured Christensenellaceae bacterium | reverse complement strand
AAGCGGTTTCATAGTTTGACCCCCCCCAGCGCTTTAAATGCTCTTTTGACGGCACGGCAGGTCAGCGTCACAGACAACACCGTCCAGGCCATCAATATGGGCAGCGCCGCCAGCGAAAACCGGCCGCCAAGCAATATCTCGATGGTGCTCACACCCGGATGCAGCAGAAGCCAGGCCGGGTTCCAGCCGAACAGATAGGCAATCGCAGGCAGGTTGTTCAGCAGCTGCAGCGGTATGGTCGAGAGTATAAAACCGTTGAGTGTGCGGGCGCGTGAGGCAACGATCAGCCCCATCGACGAGAAAAGGCAGGAGCACAGAAATACGCCTGCTACAAACAGCAGCGGATGTGTTACCACACGCCCGAACAGGCCGATAGCGACCGCCACCGCGGTGGATATGATGCCAATCGATATCAGCTTGGCGAGCACATAATCGCTGATTTTTACCGGCGCCACGGCCAGGCTGTCCATCACGCGCTCACTCTTCTCATACAGCACGATGGCGCCCATAAAAAACAGCCCCAGCGCCGCCGGATCCGTGAAGATCATGAGCACCGCCGCCTTGACGCGCCATGGCTCAGGAAAAGCGGACAGCAGGCCGATATAAAGCAGCGAGAACACCAAATATATAAAATAGAAACCGTATTTGAATTGAAAGCGGACATCGCCGCGCAGCAGCGCCACAAGTCTCATTGCAGCCGCCTCCCAGTTAGCTCCACGAAAATATCGTTGAGCGTGGGTTCGCTGCTGTGTATGGACAACAGCCTGTTTTCCCGCAACAATCTCTGCAGCAGGGTATCCTCGCCCGTCGCGTGCAGCGCCGTCTGAACCAGCGTCTCTCTGCCGTCCTTTAAATAAGCATACTCGATTTTGGTCGCGCCCTTGGACATGATCAGATTGCGCGGCGTATCCAGCGCCCGTATGCGCCCGTCCACGATAAACGCCACGCGGTCACAAAGCTCGGTCGCGTCATACATGTTGTGCGTGGTCAGTATAATGGTTTTCCCAAGCGCCTTCTGTTCAAGTATGATATCCTTCATGCGCCGCGCGTTCGACGGATCAAGCCCTGAGGTCGGCTCGTCCAGAAACAGTATCGCGGGGTCATGCAGCAGCGCCTTGATGAAATTGAGACGCGACTTCATGCCTTTGGAGTAATCGGCAACCTTTTTGTCCGCCTCTCCGAAAAGCCCCACGCTTTCGAGCAGCTTATCGGCGTCGCGCTGTTTTTTGTACAGCGAGCCGAAGAACGCGAGGTTTTGACGCGCGGTCAGCTTTTCGTACAGACTCGGAAACTCAAAG
>CAZNVX010000088.1:0-9377 GCA_964576225.1 uncultured Christensenellaceae bacterium | reverse complement strand
GCTGGCCGGGCTGATGATTGCACTGTTGGTGATTTGAGGAGGGACTTATCAAGTGGACATCGATCTGATATTTAAAATTGCTGCAATTGGGATATTGATCGCCATATTGAACCAGCTGCTTGTACGGGCGGGTCGTGAGGATATGGCGACAATGGCGACGATAGCCGGGCTCATTATCGTCCTGCTGATGGTGGTTGATCTGGTGAGCAACCTGTTTGAGAGCGTCCGGCGGATATTCAATCTATACTAACGATGGTAATCATTAACATTGCGTTGATCGGCATTATTGCAGGCGTTTTGGTCGTGACCATTCGGCAGAAACAACCCGAGCTTGGCATGCAGGTGAGCCTGATCGCTGGAATCGTGATATTCATCTATGTGCTGGATTATCTGGTCATTGCTGTCGATTATCTGCGCGACGTCGTCAACAGGTATGACATTCCGTATGAGAGCATCACCATCGTTCTAAAAATTGTGGGCATTGCGTACATTTGCGAGTTTGCGACGCAGGTGCTTAAGGATACGGGTGAGAATTCACTGGCGGCAAAAGTGGAAATTGCGGGGCGCGTGTTCATCGTTGTGCTGTCGTTACCTGTTATTACGTCGTTCCTCACCATGGTACTGGGAATGCTGGGATAAACATATGAAAAATACTTTGATCATACTGGCTGTGCTGATGTGCCTCTTTGTCATTCCGCGGGGAGCGATTGCCGATGACGAGCTCGAGCAGGCCATAGAGGATAAAATTGAAGAGGAGATCAACGAAAATATCCAGCATGCGCTTACGACGGCAGACCTGCATGAACTGGAGAAATACTACAATGAATATGCCTTGATACTCGAGCCTGTCACCGATGGGAAGGATATGAGAAGCTTTATCACCATGCTGGCACAGGGTGGCGCCGACTTTACTGCGGCGGATGTGTTCTCGATGATGCTCAGCGCCCTTTTCGGCGGTCTCAAACAGAGCATACCCGCCATTGTTCAGATCGTTATTGTGGCGCTTATATTCAGCGTGATTTCGCATTTTAAGCCGTCTTTCGGCGAATCGGGCGTCAGCAAAGCCGCGCAAACCGCTCAATACGTGATCATCGGGACCATGACGATTGGCATTCTTGCGTCGGCCTTCTCGATTGGCGCATCCGCGGTTGAAAAGATGACATCTTTCACGGGTGAATTTTTCCCTTTGATGATCACGCTGTTAACAGCTCTTGGCGGCATCACGTCGGCAGCTATTCTGAGCCCGGCCACAGTATTCCTGACGACGGGGGTAACGCTGTTCTTCAAAAGCTTCGTGCTGCCTCTTATCATTGTGCTCGCCGTATTTACAATAATCAATCATTTTTCGACAACGATAAAGCTAAGCGGCTTTTGCTCGCTCATCAAAAGCCTTATCAAGTGGGGCATCGGCATTGGCCTGACTGTGTTTATCGGTATTGTGGCCATACAGGGGCTCCTTGGGTCGTCATTCGACGGCGTATCCGTGAAAACTGCCAAATTCACGATCGATAAATTTGTTCCCATCGTGGGCGGTCTTTTTTCACAGACGGTTGATGTCGTGATTTCATGCACACTGTTAATCAAAAACGCTGTGGGTGTTGCCGGCATCATCATCATTGCAGCGATCGTGCTGGCTCCGGTGCTGGCGATACTGGCGCACGTCTTTTTATTCAAGCTGACAGGGGCCGTTCTTGAGCCGATTGCCGGCGGAGAGATGGGTAAGTTTGCGCAGGAAGCCGCAGACGTGCTCATACTGCTGTTCGTATCGGTGCTGGCTGCCGCTGTGATGTTCTTTGTGACCACGGCCGTGATTATTGGAGCGGGAAATGCGAATATTATGTTGAGGTAGGCATATGCAGGCATTTGTGAACACATGGGCGGTGGCCATAGCGCTGGCTATCATATTCGGAGCCGTCATCAGCATGCTGCTGCCCGAGTCTGGCATCAAAAAATATGTATCCGTCGTCATTGGGATTGTTGTGACGCTCTTCATTCTGTCGCCGGTCATTTCGTTACTGAGCAGCGTCGACGTTGAGGGCGAAATGAAAGGTCTGCTGAAAAACGCTGCAGACAGCACTGTAACTGCGCCCGAAAGCGGCTCGTACAAAGATTATATTTACCGAATCTATGAGGTATATATAAGGGATGAGTAAAATAAATATGAGTAATGAAAAGGGTGATACAGATGAACGATACGGGTAACGGTGGTGCGAACGTCAATGACACGGAGAAAGTCAATAAAAAAGGCGTGCTGACACGCTTCTTTAAGCTTGATTTAAAAAAGCGCATACAGTATCTGGCGATACTGCTTGTGATTATTGTGATACTGACAATATACTTTGCATCGGCTGGCACTGGCGGCAAAGTCAAAGAGAATGCGCCTGCTGCCACCGGCGTCAGCATCCAAAATAGCAGCAGCATCGAAAGCCAGCTCAAGTATACACTGTCGCAGATCGAGGGCGCTGGCCGCGTGGAGGTGATGATTACATACGAAACCAGCGGAGAAATCGTACCGGCCATTAGTGTCGATAAACAAACGTCTACAACTACTAGCAGCAGCGAAAACGGAATGAGCACAACCAGCACGGAGAATACGCAAAGCGAGGTTGTCACGATTGGCGGCAGCGGCGGAAACAGCGCGTTGGTGCTCAAAGAAAAAAGCCCGGAAATACGCGGCGTGATTGTGGTCGCCGAAGGAGCGGACAATATTGCTGTCAAGCTGAACCTGCTTCGCGCTGTGCAAACTTTATTAAGCGTCAGCCCCGACCAGGTTGATGTATATAAAATGAATAATGAGTAAGGAAGTGAAATTGTATAATGAATAAGGGAAATGGTATAATAAAAAACAGGAAGATTGGCCGGTATCTGTTGCTGACAGGGCTCATAGTGGTGCTGGTTGCCGTGGGATATTTAAACTATGCACTGGGCAACAGCCCGGGGCCTGAAGACAAAACCGCAGAGGCCGGGCTGGATTCAGAAATTGAAGGCGCGCTTTCAGCCGATGATCTTGCCGTCATGTCCACTGACAATTATTTTGAGGATTATAAAGCAAAAAGGGAAAGCATGCGCGACACTGAGGTGGCATATCTGGACAGCATTATTTCGGATGAGAAAAGCGATGCGGAAACAGTCAAAGACGCTCAGTCCCAAAAGATTGAGATCGTCAAGCGGATGGAGAACGAACTGACGATCGAAGGCCTGCTGATGGCCAGCGGTTTTGATGATGCGATTGTTACGGTGCAAACCGGCTCCGTGAATGTGGTCATCAAGTCGAAACAGATCACCAAAGAGGACGCGGCAAAGATTCTGGAGATCGTCAGGCAGGAAACCGGAGAACCTGCACAGAACATCAAGGTGATTCTACAGGGATAATGCTTAATTCCGCCATCGTTTTTGCCTTGCGGATTGTAATTGGCTTCCCGGTCTGTTATAATTTAAGTATTCTATGAAGAGGTGAGTTGTTTGAGCACAAACGATATGAACACGCGGGAAGAACAAAACGGCAGCATATCCTTTGCAAACGATGTGGTGGCGACAATCGCAGGACTTGCGACGGTGGAAATTGAAGGCGTTGTTGGGATGAGCGGTGGTTTTTCCGGCGGTCTTGCAGAGCTTCTCGGGAGAAAGAATTTAACCAAGGGCGTGAAAGTGGAGGTCGGCAAAGAGGAATGTGCTGTCGATCTCTTCATTGTTGTCGAATACGGCGTTGCAATACCTGAGATGTGCGAGAAGATTCAGGCAAATGTCAAGAAAGCTGTTGAAACGATGACCGGTTTGCGTGTTGTGGAAACAAATGTCCATATACAGGGCGTACGGGTAGCCAAAGAGCCCGCGGAGGATTCCAAGCGCGTTCATTAATCTGACGCCCGGCATTACGTATTGCAGGATTTGGGGGTACAAAAGAAAAATGCGAATTATTATGCGAATGCTCCTGACGATCTACATACTGTGTGTGTTGTTCATCACCGGTGTGACGCTGGCTTGCGCCTGGGGATTGATCAGTTATGACTACCCCAATTATTGGCTGAGCATGCTCTATGGCAACACAGCGGTGATTTGGATTGTTTCCGCCATAGGTGTGGCTTTAGCCATCATCAGCATCATGCTGATGTTTTCAGGCATACGCCGTCGCAAACCCAAAACCGCCAAGGTCCGTATCACGGAAGGCGGCTCGATATCGATTACCGTCAATGCTCTGGAAGATATGGTGATGCGCTTTATTGCGGCCAACGAACAGGTGAGAAGCGTTAAGGCCGCGGTGTCTGTGCGGGAATCTAAGATTAACGCGCATGCCAGACTGTCTGTAGCCGAGGGAACCAACATTCCGGAGGTGCTGACGTCTTTGCAGACAGGGCTTAAAGCACACATTGAGGCTTTGGCCGGCATAGAGGTGAATAAAATTATGCTGCTTGTTGAGAAAACAACGCAGATTGTAAAGGCGCGTGTCGAATAGTGACGGATCCGCACAGCTTCATTGGCTTCGTAAAACAACACAAAGGTCTGATAACAGGAATCGGCCTTGGGCTCTTGATCGGCATACTCATACTGGCGATTGGTTTTTTCGGTACGTTGTTTCTGGCTATCTGTGCTGGCATCGGCGCTTTTTTCGGAACCAGAAACAAATTCAGGAAGAGATTTTTTGAAATATTGGACAAGATATTACCGGATATCTTCAAATAGACGGAGGGTAGATGAGCAGAAGAGCGGCACGGGATACGGCGCTGCGGTTGTTTTACGAATACGCGATTACCAATGAGTTCAATCCCGCCACGATGGATGTGATGCGGGATTGTTTTGATAAGGGTATGAACGACAACGCCTGGGCGTATGTTAGCCGCATCATTGATACTTTTACTGCGCATGCGGAAGAAGTGGATGCGTTGATTCAGGCCAACTCAAACAAATGGCGAATCAGCCATATGGCGAAGGTCGAGCTGTCGATTTTGCGTCTGGGCGTTTGTGAGATCCGCTATTTCGATGACATTCATGAGAGCATCACAATCAACGAGTGCGTCGAGCTGGCAAAAAAATACGCGACAGACAAGTCGGCGCGCTTTGTCAACGGCGTGCTGGCTGCCGTATTGGGCAGAAAAGAAACGGATGAAATCGTTGAATAGCGCGTCGGCCGGGTTTGATACCAGCGCCTATACCACGTCCTTTGCCATCGTTTCCGGCGGCCGGATCATTGCCGACAAAAGGGCGCTGCTTGAGGTTCCCGAGGGAAGCCGCGGACTCCGTCAATCCGAAGCCGTGTTCGCGCATGTCAGGAATATGCGTGCTTTTTTTTCTGAGACAAACTGCTTTGGCGATATATGCGCGGTGGCGTACAGTGAGAAGCCTTGCCCCACGCAGTCATCATACATGCCTGTGTTTTGTGTCGGCGCATCCCACGCGGCTGCGTTTGCGGGCGCATTGGGTCTCAAGCTCTATCCGATGACCCATCAGCATGGCCATCTCTATGCCGCTTTCTTTGGGAACGACGTGCCTGACGGAGAATACGGTGCACTGCATGTATCCGGCGGCACGCTTGACCTGCTGCGCGTGAGCGTCGAAGGCGGCTTAATTGGCAGCATCGATACGTTGGGCGGGTCTGCTGACATAACCTGCGGTCAGTTAATTGACAGAATCGGCGTGGCCGCCGGGCTGCCTTTTCCTGCGGGCCCGGCCATGGAAACACTTTACAGGCCGGGCGCCAATAGACTTGCCGTGCATGTAGACGGGCTTCGTGCCAATCTTTCGGGTGCGGAGACACAGGGCTTAAAACGCCTGGCAGAAGGCGAAGACGCATCCGCCGTCTGCAGCGCCGTGTTTGACTGTGTGGCGGAGACGCTCGGGCGTCTGGTCGGCCATGCCGCATCGTCGATGGGTTTAAGCCGATTCATCATGACGGGCGGCGTGATTGCCGGATCGGTTATCCGTGCCCACATAATCGATATATGCCAAAGCATCGGCATTGAATGCGTGCTCGCTCAAAGACAATACTGCGGCGACAACGCCTGCGGCCTCGCGCTGGCGGCGGAACGTCTGCATGAAAAAGGAGTATCACCTTGAAAATCATTGATGGGAAGGCTTTGTCCTCACAGATCAGGGAACAGCTGAAAAAGGAGGTCGCCGCTCTTAAGGCGCAAGGCACGACGCCCGGGCTTGCGGTGATACTAGTGGGAGACGATCCGGCTTCCGCCGTTTATGTTCGCAACAAGGCGCGCGCGTGTGAAGAGCTTGGGATGCATTCGGTCGTGCATACCCTTGATGCATCCACAACCCAGGATAAGCTCGTATCGCTCGTGAAGGCATGCAATATTGACCGGTCATTACACGGCATTCTCGTGCAGCTGCCGCTTCCGGCTCATCTGGATGCGCTTGCGGTATTGCGCGAAGTGGATCCGAACAAGGATGTGGACGGGCTGCATGTGGTCACAGCAGGCCGTCTTCTGGTGGGAGAGAAGGGATTTATTCCGTGTACGCCCAAAGGGATCATACGGCTGATCAAAAGTACTGGCACTGACATTTGCGGCAAGCATGCCGTCGTTGTCGGCCGCAGCAACATGGTGGGAAAACCTGTGTCGCTGCTGCTGATGAATGAGAATGCGACGGTTACCATGTGTCACTCGCGTACGCGCGATCTGCCCGATGTATGCGCCAAAGCCGATATACTCGTGGCGGCCATCGGAAGACCGGAGATGATCACAGGGGATTTTGTCAAGCCGGGGGCGGTCGTTATCGATGTCGGCACCACAAAGGTGGACGGTCAACTTAAAGGCGACGTGTTGTTCGACGAAGCGGCGCGCAATGCCGCCTATATAACGCCGGTGCCGGGCGGCGTCGGGCCGATGACCATCACCATGCTGATGGAAAATACAATAGAGGCTGCCCGTATCTATGGCTGATGTTGTTTTCACTGTCTCGCAAATCACCGAATACATAAGCCGTAAGTTTTTTCAGGATCCGTTTATCAGCGCGGTGCAGGTGGTTGGAGAGGTGACAAATTTTACTGTATCGTCTGTGGGGCATGCTTTTTTCTCACTGAAGGATGAGAACAGCATGATGAGCTGTATTGTCTATGATTTTACTGATCTCTCGGATAACGATGTATACGCCGACGGCGCATTGCTTAAAGTCAGCGGACGTGTGACATTTTATCGGAAAAGCGGAACGATTCAGCTCGCGGTTGAAAACGCTGTGCGCCAGGGTGTGGGCGAGCTTTTTGCCCGCTTTGAACGCACCAGGAAGCGGCTGGCTGAAGAAGGCTTGTTTGATGAGTCCCGCAAAAGACCGCTTCCGGCTTTTTCGATTCATATCGGTGTCGTGACATCCACATCGGGCGCCGTGTTGTATGATATCGTCAATGTCGCCACGCGCCGGTTTGATGGCATACGTATCACGGTATATCCGGTGCCTGTTCAGGGGGTGGAGGCGGCTGCGCGGATATGCAGCGGCTTAGACCATTTCAATCGGGAAAACAATGTCGATGTGATCATCGTCGCGCGCGGCGGCGGATCATTTGAAGATCTGTTCGCGTTCAATGAAGAGATTGTCGCGCGCGCCGTGTATGCTTCAAAAATCCCCGTTGTATCCGCAGTGGGTCACGAAACGGACTATACGCTGTGCGATTTGGCCGCAGATCTTCGGGCGCCGACGCCTTCGGCGGCAGCCGAGCTGGTCGTCAGGGAAAAGCATGCGGTAATTAATACCTTGCAGGCTTATAAAGTCGAGCTCGGCCGTCTTTTAACACGCGCTGTAGAGATGAGAGAGAAGCGTATCGATGCGGTGCGGGCCGGTTTGAACGCATATCCGCTCAGCCTTAAGCTCAACAGGATTCAGGAGCAGATCAACATGACGAGAACGCTGATGCGCCACTGTCTGGATTCCGCACTTCAGGCGTTCAGCATGCAAATCAACCAATACTGCGACAGATTGGAAAGCCTGAATCCGCGAAATGTGTTGGCGCGGGGCTACGCGTTGGTATACAGCGATGAAGGGCGTCTGGTCACAGGCCGAGAGGTTACCACACGCCGTATGGAGATTGAGTTCGCTGACGGGCGCGTGGCTGTAGAAAGGATCGAAAAATAATGGATGATTTCGAAAAAGACTTAAAGCGGCTCGAAGAGATTTCCATGCAGCTTCAGTCAAGCGAATCGGGTATTGAGCAGAGCCTGACGCTTTACGCCGAGGGCATTAAGCTGGCAGATATGCTTAAAAAACGTCTTAACGCTTACAAATCAAAGATTGAGATACTCGAAAACGAGGATACGGAAACATGAACACTGCCGCGTTGGAATTAAAAAGGCTCGGTGAAATGGTGAACCTTCGCCTCGGGTTTCTGATAGAGGAAATGTGCGAGCCGGGTACGCTTAAAGACGCCATGAGCTATAGTCTTTCTGCGGGCGGCAAACGTTTGCGGCCGGCTCTTTGCCTGATGAGCGCCGGGATGTACGGCGATGCCGCTCAGGCCTTAGATATCGCCTGTGCCATTGAGATGATCCATACCTATTCTTTGATACATGATGACCTGCCATGCATGGATAACGATGTGCTTCGGCGCGGCAAACCGACCAACCACGTGGTATTCGGTGAAGCATATGCCCTGCTCGCAGGTGACGGCCTTTTAAACTGCGCTTTTGAGGTCATGCTCGAATGTGCGGTGAAGAACAGCGGAACAGGGCTTGATTACTTAACGCCCATGCATATTGTTGCCAGAGCCGCCGGTGTGAAAGGCATGATAGAGGGACAGGCATGTGACATCGCGTTTGAAGGCAGGGACAGGAATGCTGACGCGCTTTATCATATTCATGCGCGCAAAACGGCTGCGATGATTCGTGCCTCAGTCATGGCGGGCGCGGCGCTGTATCGCGCTCCCGTGTACGACATGGCGGCCTTGGAGGCTTATGGTGAAAGAATCGGGCTTGTGTTTCAGATCGTTGACGACATATTGGACGAGGTCGGCGATGAGAGCCTTTTAGGCAAAACGCCCGGGAAGGATGCGGGCTCGGGGAAGCAGACCTTTTCAAGCGCATACGGAATAGAAACGTCTATGCGTATCGCCCAAGAGAAAACAGCTGAGGCGGAGGAATTGCTGTCTGTTTTCGGCAGCCGGGCAGACGGCTTAAAATCTCTCGCAAGGTATTTACTGATGCGCAACAGGTAGGGCGCATACAAAACAATCCCCCGTGAAGGGGGATTGTTGGCGATGTTTAACCCACTTACGTTTATAAAACGAGAGACGGAGGGGCATATACGCGCGCTGCGAGCTCCTGATCCAGCAGATAAAGACCTTTTGAGTCACTGCCAAAAAGCTCGTATTTTCGTATCAGGTCTGTGGCGCTCTTTTCTTCCTCGCCCTGCTCTTTTACAAACCAATCCAGAAACTGCATCGTGCG
>CAZNVX010000087.1:0-9407 GCA_964576225.1 uncultured Christensenellaceae bacterium | reverse complement strand
ATATAAAAACAAGGACGGCGCGCCGACTGCGGTTATTAAGCGCATTGTGAAGGACTTCGACACCGCGTTTTATCCGACATCGCCTATCGTGCCGTATTTAGGGGTGGTGCACGACCGCGTGACGGTGGAGGTGATGCGCGGCTGCACGCGCGGCTGCCGCTTTTGTCAGGCCGGGTTTATCTGCCGGCCGGTGCGTGAGCGCTCCGCCGATACGCTGATCGGACAGGCTAAAGAAGCCATCGCGCACACGGGCCACGAGGAGGTCTCGATGTGTTCGCTGTCCACGGGTGATTACTCACAGGTGGCGCGGCTGGTGTGCACGCTGTCGGATACGTTCGCGGGCAGCGGCGTGTCGCTGGCGGTGCCGTCGCTTCGGCTGGATTCATACGAGGGCGAGTATGCCGCCCGCCTGCGTGAGGTGCGCAACACGGGTTTAACGTTTGCGCCCGAAGCCGGCACGCAGCGGTTGCGGGACATTATCAACAAGAACATCACGGAGCAGGACATATTCGCGGCTGTCAGAGAGGCCTATCACGCCGGTCAGAACGGCGTTAAGCTGTATTTTATGATCGGGCTGCCGGGCGAGACGATGGACGATGTGCTCGGTATCGCGGATGTGGCAGCCCGCATGCGCGAGATATATTACCAGGTACCCAAAGAACAGCGGGGCGGCGGTTTTAAGCTGACCGTGAGCGTGGCGTGCTTTGTGCCCAAGCCGCATACGCCGTTTCAGTGGGCCGCGCAGGACAGCCTGGAGCAGCTGGCGGAAAAGCAGCGGCGGCTCAAAGACGCGCTGCGGCCCATCAAGGGTGTGAAATACAACTGGCACGACGCGCGGGTGAGCATGCTGGAGGCGGTGTTTGCCCGGGGCGACAGGCGGCTTTCCGCGGTGCTGGAAGCCGCATACAAAGCTGGCTGCCGGTTTGACAGCTGGATGGAGCAGTTCGATTTTGAGAAATGGCGTCAAGCGTTTGCACAGGTTGGTCTGGATCCGTCTTTTTACGCCGCGAGACAGCGGGGCTTTGAGGAAACGCTGCCGTGGGATGTGATCGACACCGGTGTCAGCAAGACATATTTATGGAACGAGAATAAGAGAAGCGAAACGGCGGCGACCACGCCGGATTGCCGGCTTGGCTGCACGGCCTGCGGCCTTCGGGAAGCGGGGCTGTGCGAATGAGGATGGGGCTGGAATTTGCCAAGACGGGCGCGGCCCGGTTCATATCGCATCTTGACCTGCAGCGCGCGTTTTCGCGGGCGATTCGGCGCTCCGGCTTGCCGGTTAAGCTGTCGGAAGGCTATAATCCTCACTACGTCGTGTCGTTTGCGTCGGCGCTGGCGCTCGGGATGGAAAGCACGTGCGAATGCGTGGAAATGGCGCTGTCGGAGCCGGTGGCGCCGGAAGCCTTTCTGCTGCGTATCGCCAAGGCGCTTCCGCCGGGCCTTGAAGCAAAACGCGCGGTGCCGCTGGCGGAAAAAGCGCCCAAGCTGATGGCTGCGCTGCGCGTGGCCGAGTATACCGCCACGGTGGAGGGCAACGCACAGGCGCTGGAAAAGGCGGTGCAGGACGTGCTGGCCGAGGAGACCGTGCTGGCGCAAAAAACGTCCAAAGGCGCCACGAAAACGATCGAAATACGGGGCATGATTCATGACATGACCTGGCGGAACGGACGTCTGGTGATGCGTCTGGCCGCTGCGCCCGAAGGATCTTTAAGGCCGGAGCTGGTGCTGGAGGTGCTGCGGCAGCTTGCGGGCGCGTTTGAGCACCGTGTGGCGCGCACGGCGTTGTATGCGCGCGTGGACGGCCGTGACGCTGATCTGCTGTCGTCCTGCCAAAACTGATGAAGCATACGGGGATTCCCGTTGGAAATATTTTCTAATGAATTTGGAGTATTAAATGAACAAGAAGATCGTTGCGGATATCAATCCTTTGGAAGCCAGGATCGCTCTTTTGGAGGACGACAAGCTGGTTGAGATCCATGTCGAGCGCCGCGGCAAGGAACGGCTTGTGGGAAACATCTATAAAGGCCGCGTTGCCAATGTGCTTCCGGGTATGCAGGCGGCATTTGTGGATATCGGCCTTGAGCGGAACGCTTTTCTGTACGCGGGGGACATTCTGGCCGACACATCCGACTTTGAGTTCGGGCAGCCGGTTGACGATTTTAACCTGCGTCCGAAGAAGATTGAGGAGATGGTGAAGGAAGGGCAGGAGATCGTCGTGCAGGTGCTCAAGCAGCCGGGCGGGCAAAAGGGGGCGCGCATCACGACGCATGTGACGCTGCCCGGGCGTATGCTGGTGCTGATGCCCACTGTGAACCATGTGGGTGTGTCCCGCCGTATTGAAGACGAACGTGAGCGAAACCGGCTGAAGGATATCATGGAGCAGATCAAGCCGGGTGAAATGGGGCTGATCGTGCGGACGGCCGCGGTGGGCAAAACGGCTGAGGATTTTAACAGCGAAGTGCGCTTTTTGGAACGGCTCTGGAAGCGCATCGTGGCGCGGAGCGAGGTGCTGCGTGCGCCGAGGCTGCTGCATGCCGAGGAGTCGCTGGTGTTCCGTACCGTCAGAGACATGTTCACCGCGGATGTGGCGGAATTTGTGATCAACGACCAGGAGTATTTTGACAAGGTGATTGCGGTGGCCAATATCATCGCACCTTACATCAAGGACCGGGTGCGGCTTTTCGATGGCGGGCCGAACATTTTTGACGACTTTGGCATACAGGCGCGCATCGACAAGGCGCTGGACAAAAAGGTATGGATGAAGAACGGCGCTTACATCATCATTGATGAGACGGAGGCGCTGACTGTTATTGATGTGAACACCGGTAAATACGTGGGGGACAACAACCTGCAGCAGACCATACTTGAGGTGAACATTGAGGCGGCCAAGGAGATCGCACGGCAGCTGCGCCTTCGGGATATCAGCGGTATTATCATTATAGACTTTATCGACATGGAAGTGGAAGCCAACAAATTCAAGGTGGTGGCGGCGCTCGAGGATGCGCTGGCTAAGGATCGCACCAAAACCAACGTGCTGGGCATCACCGGGCTTGGGCTGGTGGAGATGACGCGCAAGAAGGTACGGCGAAAGCTCTCGAGCATCGTCAAGCGCACCTGCCCGTATTGCGGCGGCAGCGGGCTGGTGGACAGCGAAGAGACGACAGCGATGAACCTGCGGCGGCTGGTGCTGCGCCAGGTTGAAAATTCGGACATCCGCGAATACCTGATCGAGGTCAATCCGTCGGTGGCCAAGCATATTGAAAACAAGCAGGGAACGGAAACGCCGATATTACCCAAAGTGGAGGGC
This sequence comes from uncultured Christensenellaceae bacterium, assembly GCA_964576225.1. Classification (GTDB taxonomy): domain Bacteria; phylum Bacillota; class Clostridia; order Christensenellales; family SZUA-584; genus SZUA-584. The sequence continues at coordinate 6,100 of CAZNVX010000087.1, read as the reverse complement.
GTCAAGTTCTATATCATCTCGTCTGAGTCGGTGCATCTTTCGGATTATCGTGTCGTCGCGGTCACATCGCAAAAGGAGCGCGAAAAACTGATCGGGAAAGCGCGCGTGTTTTGTTGACAGCCATGGCGGATTATGATATTATCTGAAATTGAGCCGCACGAAAATGGTCTGTTAAATGCCGGCATGACCGGATACCATATCGGCGAGACTGGGAAGAGGAGGTAGCAGCAGTGTACGCAATTTTTGAGACAGGCGGCAAGCAGTACAAGGCAGGTAAAGGCGATATCGTTTTTGTCGAGAAGCTTGACGGCGACGTCGGCAAGCAGGTCAGCTTTGACGCGCTGGTGGTGGCGGATGGTGATAACATCCAGATCGGCACACCCGTTGTGAAAGGTGCCAAGGTGCGGGCCAAGATCGTCGAGCATGGCAAAGAAAAAAAAGTCGTGATATTCAAATACAAGCCGAAAAGAAATTACCGCAAAAAGCAGGGCCACCGGCAGCCGTTCACCAAGATACGGATCACCAGCATCGGCACGGCCAAGGAAAAAGAAGCGGCGGAATAACGAGACCTTTATTGGAAAGCGAGGTGCAAACAGATGGCACATAAAAAAGGTGTGGGCAGCTCCCGGAACGGGCGTGACAGCGAAAGCAAGCGATTGGGCGTCAAGCGCGGCGACGGTCAGTTTGTGCTCGCGGGCAACATACTCGTGCGGCAGCGCGGCACGAAATTCTATCCCGGAAACAATGTTGATATCGGCAGCGACGATACGCTGTTTTCATTGATTGACGGCAACGTCAAGTTTGAGCGCAAGGGTCGGGACAAGAAACAGGTCAGCGTATACCCGAGCTGACAAGCGGAATATCCGCAGGCTTTGCTGTTGTGGCAGAGCCTGTTTTTTGTATACGGAGCAGATTAGCATGAAAGCAAGCCGATTGAGAGTCACGAAAAAGGAAGAGAGCATTGTGATCAGCGGCGTCTCGCACTTTTCGCTTGAAGAGTGTCTGTGCTGCGGGCAGGCTTTTCGGTGGGAGCCCCGGGGAAAGGGCTTTTTCGGCGTGGCGCTGGGGCGGGCGGTCAGCGCGGAGCAGGGCGGCGACACCCTGGTGCTGCGCGGCATACGCGATCAGGATATCCCTGCGTTTATCCGCTACTTTGACCTGGAGCGGGACTACGGCGAAATCAAGAAAATGTATGCGCACGACGCATACATAAGGCGGGGTATGACCTATGCGCCGGGCATGCGCGTGCTGCGTCAGCCGGCTTTTGAAACGCTGATATCATTCATTATCTCCGCCAACAACAATGTCAAGCGTATTGCCGGCATCATCGGGACGCTGTGCGAAAGATACGGCAAACGGCTGGACGGCGGATATGACTTTCCCGAACCGGCCGTGCTGGCGACACTTAACGAGGCGGCGCTCAAAGACTGCGGGGCGGGATACCGGGCGCGCTACATTGTTGAAACGGCAAGAATGGTGGCAGACGGCTTTGCGCTGGACGCTTTGGCCGACTTGCCGTTCGCCGAGGCGCGGCGGGAGCTGACCCGTCTGCCCGGCGTGGGGCAGAAGGTGGCGGACTGCGTGGCGCTTTATGGCCTGGGTTTTGGGGAATCCTTCCCTGCGGATGTGTGGATGCGGCGCGTGCTGTGCGGCCTGTACGGCTTCACGGGCAAAAACGACAGGGACATGCGTGCGTTTGTGGACAGCCGATTCGGGGCTTATGCCGGTGTTGCCCAGCAGTATCTGTTTCACTACGCACGAAACCATCCGGAGATCTTTAAGTGTTGACAAAAGACGGCGGTGTGCATATAATACAGACATAGAGAACAATTATTTATAGTTTGCACATTTGTGCAGACTCTATTTTTCGGGAAGAATGCACAAAAGTGCAGAAGAGCGAACAAATGCGCAGGCCTTGAGGTGGATATGCATTACGATCAGGACAAATCACTCATTTCAAAAATTACGTGGCTTTATTACATCAATGATTACACGCAGCAGCAGATTGCGGAGATCATGCATATTTCGCGCACCAAAGTGACGCGGTACCTGCAAAAAGCCAAGCAGATGGGACTGGTCAAAATATCCGTGGACACCGATTACCGTTCATGCTTTGAGAAGGAACAGCAGCTTCAGGAAAAGCTTGGGCTTAAGGATGTGGTGATCTGCCCTGCGGCGGCCACGGCCGACGATACGCTCAACAACGTGGGGCTGGCAGGCGCGGCGCACCTGAAGAACATGCTGACGGCAGACGACCGGCTAGGCGTGGCTTGGGGGCGCGGGATATACCATCTGGCCATTCACTTGAACCCGGTGAAGCCTGTGGGAGACAAAAGAATAGAAGTGATACAGCTGATGGGTGGCCTGGGTCAAAGCGGGAGGAACAACCCCGAAGAAATCGTCAAGGAAATCGCGCGAAGGCTGGGCGCCAGCGGCACGTGGCTCAACGCGCCGGCCATAGTCAGCTCGCTGGAAACGCGTGATTTGCTGCAAAGTGACGACGGCGTGCGCGCGGTATTTGATAAAGCCAGCCGCTGCACCAAATGCCTGCTGGGGCTGGGCGACGTGGACGAGTCGGCATCGCTGCGCATCACCGGCTTTCTTTCGGCAGAGGCGCTGGCGGAGCTGAAGGCCAAAGGCGCCGTGGGCGACATACTGGGGCGGTTTTTCGATGTCAACGGCGATTCTGTTCACTCGTCCATATCCGACAGAACGATGTCGGTGCCGATTGAGGTGATCAAACAGGTGCCTGAGAGAATTGCCTTTGTGACAGGCCTGTATAAGACCGAAGCCATTGTGGGCGCGTCGCGCGGCGGCATCATCAACGCCCTGGTAACGGATGAGGACACGGCGGACCGGGTGCTGCAGTATCTGGATCAGTATCGGGCGTGACGCCCGGTTGAAAATAGTTTTATGCGAGGATGGAAGGATGAACGAGAGAACGACGCGTTTGAGAGACACGGTGCGCGATGCCGCGCCGGAGCTGTGCGTGGAGCGCGGGGTATATTACACCGCGTCGTACCGGCAGTCGGAAGGCCTGCCGGTGGGTATCCGCCGGGCCATGGCGCTGGCGCATATACTCGATAACCAGACGGTATGCATACTGCCCGGCGAGCTGATCGTTGGCAATCAGACGGGAAAGGTGAACGCCGCCCCCATATTCCCCGAATACGGGCTGGACTGGATCGTCAGAGAGGCCGATAAGCTCAGTGACCGCCGGCTGGACCGGTTTGTGCTTGATATGGGAGATATTCCGGCGCTCAGGCAGATCAGCGAATACTGGCACGGCAAAACGCATTTTGATTTGGCAAAGCAGGCCATACTCGCCGCGCTGCCCGAGGAGCTGGCGCCATACTACAACGCTGAAAAAAGCGATTTTAACAATGTGGTGTCCAATTCCGGGCGCATGACGACCGGCGACGGGCATGTGATTGCCAGCTTTGACCGGCTGATCAGAAACGGCTTGAGAAGCGTGATCGATGAAGCCAAAGCCGAGATGAAAAAATGCGACGCGCACCTTGGTCATATGGAGAGCATCAACAAAAAGCACTTCCTAAAATCCGTCGTGATATCGCTGGAAGCGGCGATCCGCTTTGCCCACCGGTACGCGGACGCGGCCGAGGCGATGGCGAAGGAAGACCCCGGCATGAAGGCTGTGGCGGATAACCTGCGCCAGGTGCCGGAGTTTCCGGCGCGCACATTTCATGAGGCGATTCAGTCTTACTGGCTGCTGCATGTGCTGCTGCAGATCGAGAGCAACGGCCATTCCATGTCATTCGGGCGGTTCGACCAGTATTTGCAGCCGTATTACGAGCGCGATATAAAGGCCGGCAGCATCACGCGTGAAGCTGCGCTGGAGCTGATCGAGTGTCTGATGATCAAATGCAACCAGATCAAGAAGATACGCGCCGAGTCGCATACGCGCAAGATGCACGGCTACCCGATGTTCCAGACGCTGACGATCGGCGGGCAGACCAAAGAGGGCGCCGATGCGTCCAACGACATCAGCTATTTGACGCTGGAAGCCATCGGGAATATCAAGCTGCAGGAACCCACCGTGATTGCCCGCGTGCATCCGCGAACGCCGCGGCCGTTTTTGCAGGCGGCGGCCAAGACGGTGGTGCGCCACGGCGGCGGGCTGCCGGGATTCTTTAACGACGAGGTGGCGATACCGCTGCTGATGAACGTCGGCGTGACGCTGGAGGACGCGCGGGACTGGGCGGTGGACGGCTGCTGCGAGCCCATTGTGCCTGGCAAACACAACACGATCAACGGCGGCTGCTGTCACATCAATCTGCTGAAGATACTCGAGATGGCGCTCAATGACGGCGTCAACGATATAAACGGCTCACGCCTGTGCCCCGGAGACGGAAAGCTTTCTGATTTTTGCAGCTATGAGCAGCTCGAAGCGGCTTACCGCAGGCAGCTCGAATTCTATATCTCCATCATTCCGGTGCTGGATGCGGTGACATCGGACGCGCACGCCAGGCTGACCCCGTGCCCGCTGCTTTCCGGGATGCTGGATTACCGGATCGAATACGGCCGCGATGTGGAGGAGGGGCATGGCCCGAACTACAACAACACGCTGAGCATCTGCCACGGCAGCATCAACGTGGGCAATGCGCTGTACGCGATCAAGAAGCTGGTGTATGAAAACGCAGCGTTTACGCCGGGGCAGCTGGAGGAGGCGCTGAAAAATAATTTTGAGGGTGAGTCAGGGCGGCGCATACAGATGCAGCTGCTGCGCGCGGCCAAATACGGCAACGATATTGACGAAGTGGATTACATGGTGCGTGACTCTCTCAACTGGTATTTAAAGGGCATCGCGGCCTATACCCCGGCGCGGGGCGGCTATTACTGCCCGTCGCCGCAGACGCTGTCGGCCAACGCGTATACCGGAGAGATTATCGGGGCGACACCGGACGGACGCACTGCCGGCCAGCCGATGGCGGACAACGTGTCCCCCATGGCGGGCACGGATTTTTCCGGCGCGACAGCCACGCTGCGCAGTGTGGCCAAGCTGGATCACGCGTTTGCGACCAACGGCACGATACTGAATATGAAGCTTCATCCGACCGCGGTCAGCGGCGAGGAAAGGATCGCGAAGTTCGCGGCGCTGGTGCGCAGCTTTTTCGACCTGCAGGGTTTTCAGGTGCAATTCAACATTGTGTCGGCCGATACCCTCCGGGATGCGCAGCTGCATCCTGAAAAATACAAAAACCTGGTGGTAAAGGTGGCCGGCTACAGCGCCCTGTTCACCAATCTCGATTCACAGCTGCAGGATCAGATCATCGCCCGCACAGAGCATGTGGTGTGAAGGCGGGCGGGAGGATGACATTGAGCCACAGCGCCAATATATTCAATATCGAGCGGCACGCCTTGCACGACGGGCCGGGCATCCGGACGCTTGTCTTCATCCAGGGCTGCGCGATGCGCTGCCGCTGGTGCAGCAACCCTGAGGGCCTTGACGCCGTGCCGAAGCTGATGGTGAACCAAAAGCTGTGCCGCGGCTGCTTTGACTGCATTGCGGCCTGCCCCAAGGGGGCGCTTTCAAGGGGTGATGACACCATCGCCATCGACCGCTCTAAATGTGATGTGTGCGGGGCGTGCACGCAAAGCTGCTTTTATGACGCGCTGACAGTGGCGGGGAAAAGCATGACGGCGGATGAGGTGCTGGACATCGTTCTGCGGGACGCCGCGTTTTACGCCACGTCGGGCGGCGGCTTGACACTCTCGGGCGGAGAGCCGACACTGCAGCCGGACTTCTCGGCTGAGCTGCTGCAAAAATGCCGGGCGTGCGGTGTGGGCACGGCGATCGAGACATGCGGGCATGCGCCGCCGAAGGGTTTTGCGGCGGTGGCGGGGCACACAGACATATTTTTGTTTGACATCAAGCATGTCGACGATGATAAGCATAAGGCTTTCACCGGCGTCGGCTGCGGCCTGATCCGAGAGAATTACAGAACTGCCGTATCTATGGGGAAGAAGATCATCGTGCGCATACCCGTGGTACCCGGTTTCAACGACACCAGCGAGGAGCTCGCGGCCATCGCGGATTTCGTGGCGGACATGCGCGCGCCCACGCCTTCCGCCGCGGCGG
>CAZNVX010000086.1:0-9420 GCA_964576225.1 uncultured Christensenellaceae bacterium | reverse complement strand
AACAATAAATAGATGACCGGCTTACCAATAAGCCGCAATAACTGATAAACCATAGTCTACTCCTGCCTGAATTTGGTGAGAACCACATCCAAAACCTCGTCAATACTCAAGTACGTGGTGTCAATCAATACAGCGTCGTCAGCTTTTTTCAGCGGCGCGAGGGCGCGTGATGAGTCGTTCGCGTCTCTTATGAGTATGTCGTCCAAAACCTCCTGCAGATCCTTGTCAATGCCTTTAGACGCCATCTCGGCTTGTCGGCGGCGCGCTCGTTCCTTTGCGTCAGCAGTTACGTAGAATTTATACGGCGCGTTGGGCAGCACATAGGTTCCAATATCACGTCCATCTAGCACCAGGTCATATTGCCTGGCCACATCGCGCTGCATGGCAACCAGTTTCTCGCGTACACACGGGAGCGCCGAGATGTCCGAAGCAGCCGTGGATATCTGAGGCGTACGAATAAAAGGCATTACATTCTTCCCATTGAGCAGCATCTGCTGTTCGCCACCAACATAGGCCGTCCTCAAATCGATTTGGCTCAGCATCCGCCTCACGTCATCAGCACTGTGAACATCCACACCTGCGTTCAATGCCGCAAAGGCCACGGCGCGGTACATAGCGCCCGTATCCAGATAATGGATGCGGAGCTTTTGCGCGATGGCTTTGGCCAATGTGCTTTTACCGGCTCCGGCCGGACCGTCTATGGCTATATTGATCGTCATATCACACGATGCCCCAGGCCGATGGCCACTTCATTCAGATGCAAAAGACCGATGCCAAAGAATATCCCAACGGCGAGATGTTCGCCGTACCGCGCAATACCTATCTTTCCACCCACATTGAGCCCGATCGCCTTGGATGTGATCTGAGAAATAGCCTCGCGTGCGGCACCAGCCACGGCACCTTCCTCATGATGCGTTTCGCCAATGATGGTTTCGCGCTTAGACGCAACGACGCAGCATTCCACAATACGCATCACGGAAGTCAAAAACTCGCCGCCGAAATCAACAGCGGCTACCTTTATATCTTTTTCAGCATACCGCGCCTTCATCAGTTTTTCATCCTCCCGTGAAGACGACAGCGCGAGCCTGATCGCCGCCTTGGCCACATCCTTGCTTCCGGGCATTTAAACGCTCCTTTGTTTGAAATTTCTTAAATCATTATATATAATTATCTGCAATTTAACAATAATGAAATCGGGCGCATCATTTGCACTGTCTTTTTAGATTTTTTCTTTCACTTTAATATAAAAAGTAATAGAATAATATTATCATAGATCGATTTTTTTATGAACCATTGAGATACCGCAAAGTCACAACGTAATGTGAGGTGCCGCTGATGAATAAGATCAATAATGAAAATATTTTCTACTGTCCATCATGTAACTCTGGAATGCAGTCAAGCGACGATAATGCGTTGACTTGTCCGTTATGCGATCACAAAGAGCAAATTTGCGCGGCGAATCAGGATTCGGCGGATTTTGATTTTGAGGCGGCGGAAACAGATGACATTTGGAATGATGACACCATAAGCTTATTACAATGCGGACACTGTGCAGCCATGATTGCCCGTGCTGACGGTGAATCTATGCAACCCTGCCCATATTGTGCTCACGACGCGTTAACCGTCACTAATGGTTCTTTGGGTGTGAAGCCTGATTTAATAGCGCCTTTTAGAATATCTGCCGCACAGGCAGCCGGAGTTCAGCAATCATGGCTTAAAAGGCGTTTCCTCGCCCCGTTCGGATTCACCAATGAGTATTCATCCGGGAGACTCCAAGGCGTTTATCTGCCTTATTGGCGTTTTGATGCGACGGCAAAATCATCCTACACGGGCCAAGCAGGTAATTTTTTTCACCAGGCAGAGCTCAATACCGTGTCAACGCGTGAGCGCACAGAAATCAAGAATCAACGCGAACGCAGAGTTCGGTGGAGAATGGTATCGGGCAATTATGATAGAACATTCAAGGATATAATATTTGGAGATTCGGATATCGATCCAAAGGTCATTTCAGAGATAGAGCCCTTTAAGCTAAGCGAGCTCGTCAAATACGATGCAAAATTCGCTGCGGGTTTTTATATTGAACGGTATCAGGCCGGCTTAAAAGCGATGTGGGAACGCGCCAGGCTTTATATGGAACAGAAGCTTCGCGAGGATATGACCTCAATGGTCAGAAAAGGCAGCAACGTGATAGGAGCTGTCAACATATGCACGCATTATGCGGATATAGGTTATAAACTGATGCTGCTTCCGCTTTGGATTTCCTGTTATCGTTTTCGCAGCAAGGTTTATAGTGTTTATATCAACGGCCAGACAGGAGCCATCTATGGGCGCTCCCCTGTCAGCGCACTGAAAATCAGTATCATCGCATTCGCATTACTGGCCGCAGCAGCTTTATTCATCCTTGTGCTGTAACGATGTGTTCTGTGACTCTATCAGTGCCAGCTTTTCATTTCGGGCGAGCTGCTTTAGCGCATATTCATGCCTCATGGCCTCACCCTGTGTCATAAAGCTTTCAGCGTACCGCATTTGAACAGGCAGGCGGCTCCGCACATATTTGCTGCCGCGGCCGGCGTTGTGGAGTCTGATTCGTTTATCCAGGTTGTTTGTCCATCCTGTATACAGGGAGCCGTCAGCGCACTCCAGCATATAGACATAATACATGGTCTATTTGTATATGAAGAGTATGCCCAGTGTACCCGGACCGCAATGGGTGGATATGGTCGGCGACGCATTCGTCACCATCACGTTGGTAAAACCAAAATCGCTTTCAAGGCGTGATTTGACTGATTCCGCATGGTCAGACAGGCAATGGGTAACAAAAATGCGCTTGGGATCAATATCCGCAGCCCTTTCCATCACCTGGCTGTAGTATTTGTCGATATACTGGGAGCCCCTGAATTTTGACGTAGGGACGATCTCTCCCCCGCGCAGCTCAAGCTTTGGTTTGATTTGGAGACGGCTGCCAACAATAGAAACCAGTCGTGAACAACGCCCGCCCATGTAAAGATATTTCAGCGTATCAACCACAAAGCTGGCCTGCACTTTGTCTCGGATGGACAGCACATGATCCGTGATGTCGCGGATCCCGGCTCCCGCCAGCGCCATGTCCGATGCCTCCAGCACCTGCAGGCCGACGCCGGTCGACAAGCTGAGCGAATCGATAATCGAGATTCTCTGTCCGCCTATCTGCTCTGCAGCTGTTCTGGCATTTTGCACCGTACTTGAGAGATGACTGCTTATACCAATAAAAACGATGTCAAAGTCCTGATCCAGCCAGTGCCTGAAAACGGTTTCAAAATCGAATGCGTTCACGGCAGCGGACTTTGGCAGCACCCCTGTGGAATCGGCAAAACGAAACAGGTCCTGACTTGACAGGTTCTGATCATCCGGGTATGATTCTTCACCAAGTATGATATGAAGAGGAACACGCTCTATTTCACGCTCCGCCAGCAAATCAAAGGGCAGATCACACGTGCTGTCCGTGATGATTTTGACTTTCTTCATGGCTATTCTCCCTGTTTGAAAATGATACAATGAAATTATATCATTTCTACAGCAGGCTTGTCCAAAGATATATGGAATAATGCAGAAATATAACAATATCACGGAGGATATCCTGTCAATATATTTTGCGAATGATATTAACGGTATTTGTCTGCAGAACACACTCAAGCAACGCTTTCAATTTGCTTATGTATTGGGGCTTTGTAGGTTGCAGGCTCTTTAGTTTTAATGTATAATACTCCAGCAAATAACAAGCGGAGGCAGGTCATGAGCAATACGATGCCGATGGTGGCTTTAAGAGACGTCATCGTTTTTCCATATATGGCGCTTCATTTTGAAGTGGGGCGTGAAAAGTCGATCGCTGCGCTGGAAAAAGCGATGGATGACGACCAGATTATTTTTCTTGCGGCACAAAAAGACAAGGAAGTGCTCGATCCGGACGAGGCCGATCTGTATTCAATCGGCACGGTATCAAAGATCAAGCAGATTTTAAAGCTGCCGGGAGATGTCATCCGCGTTCTTGTCAAAGGTATCTATCGTGCCCGTATCGTGTCACTTAAAAAAACGGATCCATACCTTGAAGCGGAAACCGTTCAGCTCGTCTACGAGCATTCCCCCGAAACCGACGTGAAGGAACTGGCGCTCCGGCGCATGGTGATGGGTCTTTTTGAAGACCTCACAAACATCAGCACGAAAGTATCCTCTGAAATTCTTTCGTCCGTCAACAGCGTTGACGATGCGGGGCAAATGGCCGATATTATTGCGGCAAGCGTGCTGTTTAAGCTGGAAGACAAGCAAAAGCTCCTCGAATGCGTGGACGTCAATCAACGCCTGGAACTGCTTGTGGGTATACTGACCAACGAACTTGAGATCACAGCAATAGAAAATGACATCCGCGGCAAAGTCAGAAAGCAGATTGATAAATCACAGAAGGAGTACGTATTGCGCGAGCAGATGCGGGCAATCCAAAGTGAACTCGGAGAATCATCAGGCGTTCAGTCGGACGCGGACGAACTTCGGGAAAAGCTCGCGGCGCTGGACATCAGCGACGATATACGGGAAAAAACCGAAAAAGAGATTGCACGCATGGAAAAGCTATCTCTTGGTTCTCCGGAGCTTGGTGTGATTCGCACTTATGTCGAATGGATACTGGACCTTCCCTGGAACGTCACAACCGATGACAACCTTGACTTGACGCATGCGCGAAAAATACTTGACGAAGACCACTATGGCCTGGAGAAAGTAAAGGACAGAATTATTGAGTATCTGGCCGTTCTGGCTCGCAAGAAGGATATGAGAGGCCCTATTCTATGCTTTGTGGGGCCGCCGGGCACTGGTAAAACGTCCATCGCCCGGTCCATCGCACGCGCACTCGGGCGTAAATTTGTGCGCACCTCGCTGGGAGGCGTTCGTGATGAAGCCGAAATCCGCGGCCACAGAAGGACTTACATTGGCGCCATACCGGGGCGGATTATCGCGTCCATCAAGCAGGCCGGAAGCATTAATCCCGTTTTCCTGTTCGATGAGATCGATAAGATGTCCAGCGATTTTCGCGGAGATCCGGCATCAGCCATGCTGGAGGTGCTGGATCCTGAAATCAACAACAGCTTCCGCGATCACTACATGGATATCCCGTTTAACCTTGAGCATGTCATGTTTCTGACGACGGCCAACAGCTATGAAGCCATTCCTGCGCCGCTGCTTGACCGAATGGAGCTGATCGAGCTTTCCAGCTATACCGAACACGAGAAAATGGGAATCGCCAAAAACCATCTTATACCCAAACAGCGTGACGCTCATGGGCTCAGCGCCACGGAAGCCGCGATTCGGGATAGTGCGCTTATTGAAATCATTCGGCGTTACACGCGCGAAGCGGGCGTTCGGGAGCTGGAGCGAAAGATCGCCACGGTATTCCGTAAATGCGTGGTGGATCTGGCCGGAAAACGCAGCAGTATTATGGTAACGAAGAACACGGTGCACAAATATCTTGGCCCTCCGGTGTACTCTCAATCGACTTTTGAAAAAGCTGACAGGATTGGCGTGGTGACAGGCTTGGCCTGGACAGCGGCCGGCGGGCAAACGCTTGTCGTCGAGGCGATCCGCATGCATGGCAAGGGAAAGCTGGTGTTGACAGGTAAGCTGGGTGATGTAATGCAGGAGTCTGCCAAAGCAGCGCTCAGTTATGTGCGCGCGAACAGCAAGTCGTTGAATATTGATGAAGGATTTATCGATTCTACAGACATCCATATACATCTGCCCGAAGGGGCGATACCCAAGGATGGCCCGTCGGCAGGCATCACCATTGCTACGGCGCTTGTATCAGCGCTCTCCGGACGAACCGTGCGGCGCGACATTGCCATGACGGGCGAACTGACGCTGACCGGGCGCGTGCTGCCAATTGGCGGCCTTAAGGAAAAGTCACTAGCTGCGCTCAAGATGGGTATTAAAACGGTCATTATTCCTGCAGGCAACGAAAAAGACCTTCAGTCAATGCCGCCTGCCGTACAAAAGAATATTGACTTTATCCGTGTGTCCGAACTGGATGAGGTTCTGCGCACAGCCATCAACCCGCTTTAACAGGAGAAACGGATGCTGATAAAGAAAGCGCGCTTTCTGAAAAGTATGAAAGGCGGAGCCGATTACCCGGAGACTGGGCTTCCCGAAATCGCGATCTGCGGCAAATCCAACGTCGGCAAATCGTCTCTGATCAACTATCTGACAGGAAGCAATAAACTGGCAAAAACAAGCTCGACACCCGGCAAGACCCGTCTGGTGAATTTTTTTGTGATCAATGAGGCTTTCTTGCTGGTCGATTTGCCGGGTTATGGTTATGCAAAAGTCGCAAAAACTGAAAAACAGTCCTGGGAGCAAATGGTTGACACATATTTCAAGGCCTCCCGGCACTTACGCGCATTGCTGGTATTGCTGGATATTCGGCACAAGCCCACAGAGGACGATAAACTCATGTTAAAATGGGCTTCGCTGTTTGGCGTATCCGTAATCATCGTGGCCACAAAAGCAGACAAAATTGCGAAAACCAAAAGATCAGCCATGCTCAAAGCGATCAGTCAGGAAATCGGACGCGTGGAATATCCTGTGGTCGCTGTCAGTGTCTTAAAGCGGATTGGCGCCGAAGCGCTGCTGGATGAAATTGAAAAGGCGATCGGCGTATGAACATTTTTGCCATAGGAGATCTGCATTTATCGGGCATGGCCCCCAAACCCATGGACATATTCGGCGGCCACTGGAGCGACCACTGGGAGCGTATTCAGAATAACTGGCAGCAATGCGTGAAGTCTGACGATCTCGTTTTAATTCCGGGCGATATTTCCTGGGCGATGAGGCTTGAAGAGGCCCGGTCTGATCTTCAGCAAATCGGCCAGCTTCCCGGCAGCAAAATCATACTCAAAGGCAACCATGACTACTGGTGGGGCTCTTTATCTCAGGTGCAGTCATTGCTGCCTGAAGGCACCCATGCGTTGCAGAACAACAGTTTTCTTTTTGGCAGCCATATTATCGCCGGGGCACGCGGCTGGGTATGCCCGGGCAACCGGAATTTTGCGGCGGATACAGATGAAAAAATCTATCTTCGCGAGGCGGGACGTCTTGAGCTTTCGCTCTCACACGCGCGAAAGCTTGCCCCAAAGGCCACTCTCATCGGCATGATGCACTATCCGCCCTCTGATCAGTCCGGAAACATCACGCTTTTCACCGACCTGTTTGAGAAGTATGGTGCGCAGCAGGTGGTCTACGGGCATCTTCACGCAGCCAGCATCCGCGGGGCCTTGTCAGGCAACGTTCGCGGTGTTTGCTACACGCTTGTTTCCTGCGATGCCACAGATTTTCAGCTGGTGAGGATAGCCTGATCTTCTTTCCCCCGGGCTACTCTTATTTCGGATGCGGCTTGCTCTTCAATTTGTTGTTTTCTTGCAAACGTCATCTTAATCACATCGGTGATGTGCTCCACACCTTCTACATGTATGCCATCTATCCCCTGCGCTTCCGCTAGGTTTTCCGCCGGTATTATCACCAGCTTGGCTCCGGCGCGGCGCGCTGCCTCTATTTTGGCCTTTATGCCGCCAACTGCTCGAATGCCGCCGCTGATCGATATCTCCCCCGTCATTGCGATATCCGGCTTCACAGCACGCGACGTGATTGCAGACAGCACCGAAACGGCAATGGCCAGCCCTGCGGACGGGCCATCAACGGGAGCGCCTCCTGGCATGTTGATATGGATATAGTAATCCGCCGGATTGATGCCAAAGTTCTTCTTTAATGCTGTCATCACATTATCGACCGAGCTCTTTGACGTGCTTTTTCTTCGGTATTTCTTGCTGTCGATGCCCACCTCTTCTTCCTCTACAAGCCCTGTCACGGTTAAAGCGCCCACCGGAGACCTGACAGCAACCGTTTCCACCTCGATTACAGTCCCGATCATCGATCCGTATACGCCCAAACCATTCACGCACCCCACTGCGCCGGGCCCAAGCCTGACAACCGGACGTCTGACATAGCGGCCGGTGTCGATGACCCATGTGATGTGCGCAGGCTGCAGCAACGTTTCGCCTTTTTCTCGTGCGAAACCGGCAGCCAACTGTATCATGTTCACAGCATCGCGCCCATTGGCGGCATACTCGCCCACCATCTGTGCTGCGTTGTCAGAAATGGTGAATGCCGTCCTCGCGGCTGCGTTTTTTGCAATCCGAACGATTTCTTCCGGATATAGCGGCCGAAAAAAGATTTCCATACATCGTGACCGAATGGCCTGGGGGATCTCCTTTGGTGATTTTGTTGTCGCGCCCACCAGACGAAAATCAGCCGGAAGGCCGTGCGTGAAAATATCATGCACATGAGATGGAATGCTCTTGTTTTCTCTGCTGTAATAGGCGCTGTCCAGGTATACACGTCTGTCCTCAAGCACCTTGAGCAGTTTGTTGATATGAAAAGGATGCAGCTCGCCGATCTCATCAAGAAAGAGTATGCCGCCATGCGCCCGTGTGACAGCGCCCTCCTTTGGCGACGGCACGCCTGCGACGCCATAAGCCCCGGCTCCCTGATAAATGGGATCGTGCACCGAGCCGATCAGCGGATCGGCAATGTTGCGTTCATCGTAACGCAGACATGTGGCGTCGATCTCAATAAATCTGGCATCATGCCGGAATGGGGATGACGCGGTTTGCTTGGCCTTATCCATAACCAGACGCGCAGCGCATGTTTTACCCACACCCGGCGGCCCATAGATCAGAACATGCTGAGGATTTTCCCCGCACAGGGCTGCCACCAGGGCAGTGATTCCCTCCTTCTGACCGATGATTTCATCAAAACTGCATGGCCGCGTTTTCTCCGAAAGCGGCTCTGTCAGCGATATGCTTCGCAGTCTGCTTAGCCGTGCCATTTGCACCTTCGATTCATTTTCCATGCTTGATTTACTGACACGCCTTCCTTTGAGCTGGCTCAAGAAATACGCGCCGATGATCATGCTGACAGCAAGCTGTATGGCCAGAATTAATTCAGACATAATATGCTCCTCACTTCCGTAAAACTAGTTTACGAAGAAAAGAGTATATTATGTAGGCGTTCGTATAACCGTCTTATTTGAAAAGAGCCGCCAGACGCGTCAGAAAGTCGTCATTAACTATAGGTTCTTCCACTTCCAATTCGACCTCCCCCTTTTTAATACCCGAAGTTGCAAAAATGTATTGAATGCTGTCGGGATGATTTTTAAAAGGAGAAGAAAACGACACCGGGGGATTATCATCGGCAATGAATACACTCGTCTTTTCTCTGATATCACTTTTTGCAGTGGCAATACCGTCTCTGAACTCCATCTGTCCGTCTATGAGCGTTTGAATATCATCGGGCAATCCTTTTATGGAGTTGTACAGCCGATTTGCCCCGCTCGACAAGCGCGACACA
>CAZNVX010000085.1:8230-9458 GCA_964576225.1 uncultured Christensenellaceae bacterium | reverse complement strand
GTCTTCGATTTCAGATTCCTCCGTCTTGTCGAAGCCTTCGATCACAGCGTCCAGAAGATCCCCCAGCCCCAACCCCTGCGCAGCGGATATTGCGAAAAGGTTATCGGTTCCCAGCGCATAAAAGTCGTACATAGCCTGTTCGTCTTTTTGCGTATCTGCCTTGTTAACCACAGTGATGATCGGCTTACCGCTGCGGCGCAGCATATCGGCGATCTCATGATCGGCGCCCATCAACCCCTGCTTGGCATCCACAAAAAACAATATGACGTCGGCAATATCGACGGCCAGCGCGGCCTGCAGACGCATCTGCGAGAGTATCACATCTGTGGCGTCCGGGTCTATCCCACCCGTATCAATCAATGTAAACTCGCGCCCCAGCCACTCGGCATCCGCATAGATACGATCCCGCGTGACGCCGGGGGTGTCCTCAACTATAGATATGCGCCGTCCCGCAATCCTGTTAAAAAAAGTTGACTTGCCCACATTGGGCCTGCCCACGATAGCGACAAAAGGCTTAGCCATGCTTCTCCTTTGTTAATCTCCTGCTATATACTCAACCAGCTCAAATGCGTCCGCCGCCGGTTTAACCGGTACACCCAACGTCGCAGACAGCTCATCCAGTGTTATATCATCCAAAAATACATTGTCGTCCCGCAACGCCGCAGCCGGGATCAGCAGACGCTTGCCAAGAGGTTTATCTCTGAGCGCTTCAAGAAAATCACGCCCGGCCAGCAGGCCCGCAACCGTAACACCGCCGCCAAACGTTTGATTCTTCACGCCGTACACGCGAATGTCTGCGCCACAGGCCCTGGCAGCACGCCTGGCAATATGCTCAATGAACGGCAGCGCGTCTTCACCCGTTGCAATGCTCACAAGATCGCCGCTGCCCGTTTTGCAGCTTCCCAGCGCTTCTTCCGCTTCCATAAGCAGCTTGGCCACCAGCCCCACGCCGTTTTCTATCTGACAGAACGACTCATAGCTTTCCGCCGGTGGCAGCGGCAGCCCTGCCCTAAGATAATACTCATCTGCAAGGAACACAAAGCGCGACCCGATACTATTTAAACATTCTTTCTGCCATTTTTCAACCTCTTTAACAGTCAGCTGCGCCATCTCTTTGGTAACGGGCTCAACTGGCGTCAATCCCCTCCGGTGGCCTGTCAGCCCCACAGGCACCACCGCCAGCGATATCGCCGCCGGGTACAGTCTGCGCAGGAAGCGATACGTCTGC
>CAZNVX010000085.1:0-8220 GCA_964576225.1 uncultured Christensenellaceae bacterium | reverse complement strand
GCCGCACCGTCGTTAACGCCGGGACAGATGACAGCCTGCGCGTGGAACCGGATGCCGCGCGCGGCTAATTTTTTCAGCAGCGGACGAATGGCCATGCCGCTGTTGTTGCCGAGCATGCGGCGTCTTTGGGTTTCATCAACAGTGTGGACGGATATATACAGCGGCGACGCTTTGCGTCTTAAAATGCGGGCAAATTCTTTCCGGCCGATATCCGACAGCGTCACATAATTGCCCATGATCAGTGAATAACGCCAGTCCTCGTCCTTGACATACAGGCTTTTGCGCATACCCTTGGGAAGCTGATCCACAAAACAAAAAATGCAACGGTTGCCGCATACGCGTTTATTACCAAGCAGCGGTTGAGCGAAGGTGATCCCCGGATCCTCATCCGTGGTTTTGCGCACCCGCACCGTGACCCCCCGGCCACCCCGCAGCAGGCGCACGCGCAGCCTTTCCCGCGAGCAGAAATAAACATAATCGATATAATCAATCAACGCTTCGCCGTTGATGGACACGATGATATCCCCCGGCAAAATACCGGCGCTTTGCGCCGCACTGCCGGGATCAACGCTCCCCACCTCAAACATAACAGCCCGCCTCTCTTTATGCTCGGGGTATTATAACGCATTTTGCGGCAATGCGCTAGACCTTGTTCTGCTGGGCAGGGCGTGCAGCCTCAGACGCAGTCTGCATAGCAGAACGGCGGCGCGGCCGGAATGAGAAGAATGCGGCGCAAAGACAGATCGCAAAGCACAGCGTTGCCAATGCGGATACGTTGAACAGCACCACAGTGCGCACAATATCGGCAAGCAGAGCCATCACCGAATCCGCCATACCGAACAGTCCGGCCAGCACCGGTGCGTATTCAGCCGCACGGCGGCCATGGCACAACACCGCAACGGCGGATACCGCCAGCCACAGCACCGGTGCCAGATAGGGCAGTGTCAGCGTGTTGGAAATAAAAAACGCAGAAATGGACAGCAGCACCGTCAATGATGCCGCCAGAAAAAAACGATAGGAAAAGCCGCCCTGCAGCGCAATATACACGGCAGGCGCAATACATAAAAAAGCGCCGGAAATGCTTATGGACACCCAAGGAAAAATACGGATGACGGGTATCAGGGACAACAGGATCGCGATCACAAAATACAGCACAAAAACGTTTCCCCGGATACCTGCCGCCGCAACAGCTTTTCTCAAGTTGCCTGTCAGATAGAGAATCGGCATACCGAGCAATACGATCAGCGAAATGTCCAAAAACGCCACCCCTTCATAAAGCTTTATATCACTAGCTTAGCCCGGGATTGGCGCTTTTATCAACAAATCAGTCGAGATCCATCTTTTTGCCTGTTTTGTTATAAACGATCCATTCGCAGATGTTGGTGATATGATCACCCACCCGCTCAAGGTATCGTGCAATCAGCACAAACGACATCATTTGATTGATGTGCCGGGGGCTCTCCATTACATATGTCAGCAGCTCGCGGTAAATCTGTTTGAACAGCGAATCCAAGTCGTTGTCACGCTTGGCGGTTTCGATTGCGAGCTCCGCATCGTTGTTGGCATACGCCCGCACGCTCATCTCCAGCATCTCGCACGCAATATCCGTCATACGGGGCAAATCAATCAGCGGCTTGATATAATCCTCGCCTTTGAGACGCAGCGCTGTTTTGGCAACACCCACACCGTAGTCGGCTATGCGCTCCAGATCGGTGCTCATCTTGATTGCAGCAAATATCACGCGCAGGTCGCCGGCCAGCGGCTGCTGTGTCGCGATGAGCGTGATGCACCTTTCTTCAATCGACTCCTGCAGATCGTCAATTTCGTCATCTCCGTCAATAATGCCTTGCGCCTTATCGTAGTCACGCATAACCAGCGCCCGCATCGCACCCGCCAGCGCATCTTCCACCAGCGAGCCCATCCGGATGATTTCATGCTTGAGCTCACTGAGCTGATGGTCATATTCTGAACGAATGGTCATAACATACTCCCCCTCTTATCATCATCCGAAACGGCCGGTGATATAATCCTCGGTCCGTTTGTCCTTCGGCAGCTGGAATATCTGCGTCGTCGAGCCCATCTCAATCATGTCCCCCAGCAGGAAAAACGCCGTCTTATCCGATACGCGCGCCGCCTGCTGCATGTTGTGTGTCACAATAATAATTGTATAATCGTTTTTCAGCTCAGCGATCAGCTCTTCGATCTTGCCTGTCGATATCGGGTCGAGCGCGGAGGTCGGTTCGTCCATCAGCACGATAGACGGCTCCACCGCCAGCACCCGGGCAATGCACAGCCGCTGCTGCTGACCGCCTGAAATACCCAGCGCCGACTGATGCAGACGGTCCTTGACTTCGTCCCACAGCGCAGCGCGTTTGAGGCTTCTCTCCACAATGATCTCCAGCTGCTTTTTATCGCGCAAGCCATGGATGCGCGGACCGAAGGCGACATTGTCAAATATCGTCATCTCAAACGGGTTGGGCTTTTGAAATACCATGCCCACTTCCTTGCGCAGGTATGCCACATCCACATCGCCCCTGTAAATATCGGTGCCGTCGATGCGTATATCGCCGGTCACACGGCAGTTCGGTATGCCTGAAAGCTTCCATAAAACAAATCCAGATGCTTGACGGTCACCTTGGTTTCATTAGCTGTCTGACCCGCCGTCACGGCCGCTGTCATTGCATTCATTATCTTTGCTCCTTATATCGGTTGATCCGGCTGCCAAACGCGCCCGCAATCAGATTCAGTATCAACACGATCACAATCAACACGGTGGCCGTGGCATACGCCTTGCCCACCGACAACCCCTCCTTGGCCAGCGTATACAGATGCAGCGAGAGTGACCTGGCTGAATCCATCAGACTGGCGGCAATGCTGGTGCCGCTGCCCAGCGTAAAGAACAGGGCTGCTGTTTCGCCCACAATGCGCCCCATGCCGAGTATCACACCGTTGATAATACCCGGCGACGCCGCCGGTATCACCACTCTGTGCATGGTCTGCCATTTTGTCGCGCCCATCGCCAGCGAGCCTTCTTTATACCCAACAGGAACCGTCAGCAGCGCTTCTTCCGATGTGCGTATCAGCGTTGGCAGTATAATCACGGCCACCGTGGCCGACCCGTTGAGCAGCGACCAGTTCCAGCCCAGCATGCGGCCGAAAAACATGAACCCGAACAAACCGAATATGATGGATGGTATGCCGGCCAGGTTGGTGGTAAAGAAACGGATGATTTTAATCAATATCCCCTGCCGGGCGTACTCCGTCATGTAGATTGCGGCCAGTATGGACAGCGGCGCTGCGAACAGCAGACCAAGCCCCACCAGATACAGCGTATTGATTATCATGGGAAAAATGCCGCCTTCCCGTCCCGCGTCCTTCACGCCCTGAGACAGAAACTCCCAGCTGAGCTCCTTGTATCCGTTAACGAATATAAACCCGATGATGACAACCAGCGTCAGCACCGCAATCGCCGCTGCGGCATAAATCAACACATAAGCCGTACGCTCACGCCTCTGCTGCTTGGCCCGGTTATTGAGTATCCATTCTTTTGAACACCATTTCTCGTTGTTGCAGGTATCCATCATACTCTCACCTTCTGTCTGCTCAATATGACAACGGTTGCATTGATAATCATCACAAACACGAACAGCACGATAGCCGTGGCAAAAAGCGCATGATAATGGTCGGAGCCGGTTACCACATAGGCCATCTCGATGACAATGTTGACCGTCAGCGTGCGCACCGGCTGGAACAATGAGATCGGAATGAGCGGCGAATTCCCCGCCACAAGTATCACAGCCATTGTCTCGCCCACCGCCCGGCCGATCCCCAGAATGATGCCGGCAAATATACCCGATCGCGCCGTGGGCAGGCTCACTTTTTTAATCGTCTGCCACTGCGACGCCCCCAGCGCCAGCGATCCATCTTTATACGAGGCCGGCACCATGCGCAGCGACACCTCCGCAATGCTGATAATGGTGGGCAGTATCATGATTGCCAGTATCAGCCCGGCAGCCACCACCGAATAACCCGAGCCCATTTTAAAGCTGCGGACAAACGGCACAAGAACCGCCATACCGAAAAATCCGTACACGATGGATGGAATCCCCGCCAGTATCTCAATACTTTTGCGCAGCACCTTGGATAATCCCTTCGGCGCAATCTCAGCCAGGAAAACCGCACATCCCAGCCCCACCGGTATGCCGATGATCAGCGCGATGATGGTGGTGTATATCGATCCCACGATCATCGGTAAAATGCCGAAGACCTCTTTTGACGGCTGCCACTTGGTGCCGGTGATAAAGTCCCAAACGCCAACCTTGGAAAATATCGGCAGCCCCTCTGCAAATATCAGGTAAGTGATCAGCAGAACGGCAATCACCGATACAAACGCACAGATGAGCATCACCGATTCAATTGATTTTTCCCCGATATGAAGTCTTTTCTTTCTCATGAATGTCCACCGTTTACCACGCATTTTTTATATGTCTGTGAAGCCAGAAATATTGTATAACGAAAGCGTGAAATTTGAGTTGTCAGCGCGTTAAGCGAATGTTAAGTTCTTGTAAATTCCCTACAAAAAAAGAGCGGCGCGCAGCCGCTCTTTTTTGTTGTAACTTGAGAGTTTTACGGTAAGACGTAACCTTTTGATTTCATATATTCTATGGCTTCCTGGTTGGTCATGCAGTATTCAAAGAAGTCAGCCACAGCCCCGGTCGGGTCGCCCATCGTCAGCAGGTTAAAATGCCTGTAGAACTTGTATGTACCGTTGGACATATTGTCAGTGGTCGCTTCCACACCATCAACCTTGACGGCGCTGACGCCTTCATAATTATCCACAATGCCCAAAGACATGTACCCAATGCCCATCGGGTCGCCCTGAATCGCGCTGCCCACCGCACCGTTGGAGTCAAAGATACCCGCGCACAGCGTTTCGTCAATTTCGATCTTCTCACCGGCATCGTCCTTGCCAAGGAACAGCTCCGAGAAGGCTTCCCGGGTGCCCGAAGCGGAGTCTCTCGTATACAGGTTGATTCTGCCGGGTTCACCGCCCACTTCGGACCAGTCGGTGATCTCGCCAATGTAGATCTTCTTAACCTGATCTTTTGTCAGGTCGGCAACAGCGTTTTCTGAATTGACAATCACAGACACGCCGTCCAGGCAAAGCACAGTGGCTTTCAAGTCAGGGTTCGCTTCTATTTCCGAATCCTTTAAGTCTCTCGACGCCATACCGAAGTCCACAGTGCCCTCAACAGCCGATGTCACGCCAACACTGGAGCCGCCTGCTTCTACTGAAATCTCAACGTTCTGATGGGCCGCCATATAACGCTCGGCCAGCGCCTCAACGACCGGACCCACCGATGTTGATCCTGCTGTCTTGATGGAAACCTGCTGGGCGGGGGCGTCTGCTGCCGGGACTTCCGTTGCCGGAGCATCCGCTGCCGGGGCTTCCGTCGCCGGCGGTGTTTGGGCAGCGGGGGTGCCGCAGCCTGTGAATGCCACGAGCATCGCCATCACAATTATCGCCACTAAACCGATTTTTTTCATTTTTTCCTCCTTGATTTGTTTGAAATCTGTATGTGAGTATACACGGGTTGTGTAAAAGACGCATAAACAGTATGTTAAGCGCAGGTAAAATTAAAGCCGGTGTTTGAAATGATTTGACCGGGATATCACCGTCAGCCAAACGGCCTGCTTTATTTCCTGGCAAACTTTTATGGATTTTGGACGATATGCTCAAGGCTTCATAAAGCAAGAAAAAAAGGCCCGCCATCCGGCAAGCCTTCGCGCTTGTTTGTGTCAGTACAGCGGCCGCTTGGCGCACAGCTCGAGAACCTTGGCTTTCACGTCCTCAACGCACGCCTCACCCTTGTGAACAATGTCCGAAATCAGCACGCCGATCAGCTCCATATCGGCCTCATCCATACCGCGCGACGTGACGGCCGGCGTGCCCACGCGGATACCGCTCGTGATAAACGGGCTGCGCGTGTCGAACGGAATCGCGTTTTTGTTGACGGTGATATTCGCCCGTCCGAGCAGCGCCTCCAAGTCCTTGCCCGTGATGCCCTTGTCCGTTAAATCCACCAGCATCAGATGGTTGTCCGTGCCGCCGGACACCAGCCGAATGCCATGTGCCATCAGGCTTTTTGCCAGCTCTGCCGCATTGGCCACGATCTGTCTCTGATACGCCTTGAAGCTGTCCGAAAACGCCTCCTCAAAGCACACGGCCTTGGCCGCGATCACATGCATCAGCGGGCCGCCCTGCGTGCCCGGGAATATCGCTTTATTGATGGCCGGGCCATATGGCTCCCTGCAGAGTATCATCCCCCCGCGGGGCCCGCGCAGCGTTTTGTGCGTTGTTGTCGTCACAAAGTCGGCATACGGCACAGGGCTCTCATGCACACCTGCGGCAACCAGACCGGCAATATGCGCCATGTCCACCATCAGCAGCGCGCCCACCTCGTCCGCGATCTGGCGAAACGCTTGAAAGTCAATGCGGCGCGGGTATGCGCTTGCCCCGGCGACGATCATCTTAGGCCGGTGCTCCTGCGCCAGCGCCCGCAGCGCTTCATAGTCGATCTGCTCCGTTTCCTGATTCACGCCATAGGGCACGATGTTGAAATACTTGCCGGAAATGTTGACGGGGCTGCCGTGTGTCAGATGCCCGCCGTGAGCAAGGCTCATGCCCAGTATCGTATCTCCCGGCTCCAGCATCGCAAAGTATACGGCGGTGTTGGCTTGGGCGCCCGAGTGCGGCTGCACGTTGGCAAACTCCGCACCGAAAAGTGTTTTTGCGCGCTCAATTGCCAGCGATTCGACCACATCCACATACTCGCATCCGCCGTAATACCGCTTGCCGGGATACCCTTCCGCGTATTTGTTGGTCAGGTGGGATCCCATTGCGTTTAACACCGCTTCGGATACGAAATTCTCTGACGCGATCAATTCAATATTCTGCTGCTGACGTGCCAGCTCATTCATCATCGCTGCGTACACCGCTTCATCAGCCGTTTTCACTTTGGTAAAGTCAAGCATATTCTTACACCCCTATTCTTTGACGTTCAGGCAGGCATACCGCGCCGCCTTTTGTTCGGCAGCCTTTTTTGAGCGGCCCTTGCCCTGTGCAATTTCCTCGCCGGCGATAAAGAGCTTTACATAGAACACTTTGTCATGCGGCGGTCCTTCCTCTTTATAGATGGTATAGCGG
Organism: uncultured Christensenellaceae bacterium; assembly: GCA_964576225.1. Classification (GTDB taxonomy): domain Bacteria; phylum Bacillota; class Clostridia; order Christensenellales; family SZUA-584; genus SZUA-584. The sequence goes on along the minus strand of CAZNVX010000085.1, from coordinate 1,013 downwards.
ATATCGCTGACGCCCTGTTTATGATAGTGCTCCTGCAGCCGGGTCTTGTAATCCCGCATGCCGCCGCCGGACAGCACCTTGTCGAAGCTGCTCTCCATAAGCCGCTGTACCATACACCGCGCCGCTTCAAATCCGCCGTCCACATACACCGCGCCAATCAGCGCTTCCACCACGTCGGCCAGTATGGACGGCTTATCCGCCCCGCCCGAAATACGCTCACCGCGCCCCAGCGTCAGATATTCGTTTAAACCAAGCTCTCGCGACAAACGCACCAGGGCGCTTTCGTTAACCAGCGCAGCCCGGCTTTTCGTCATCTCCCCTTCGGAGAATTCGGGCTTTTCAAAAAAAAGATACTCGCTGACTGTCAGCTCCAGCACGGCGTCACCCAAAAACTCCAGGCGCTCATAGCTTTCTCCGGCGTCCGCAGAGGCGTGAACGAAAGCTCTTTCCAAAAGGCCTTTGTCGCAAAATGTATATCCTATGCTGTTTTCAAGCCGGGAAAAGTCTATATCCGCCATAAATCCACCGAACAAAGCAATACCCGGAGCTTCATAAACCCCGGGCAAAACAGTGAAAGCTTGCTCTTAAAACCCGCCGACGTTCTTTTCGATATAGGTCACGACGTCCTTGACGGTAACCACCTTTGGCAGTTCCTCATCGGGGATGTCAAGGTCAAATTCCTGTTCAAGATCCATGATAAGCTCAACGATAGCGAGAGAATCAGCTTTTAAGTCTTCAACAAGATCAGACTCCATCGTGATGCTCTCCTCGTCAATCTCCAGCTGATCAGACAAGATTTTCCTTACCTTTTCAAATACCATTGCGAGCCTCCTGTATACAATAATTAATCGCTCAGAGAAAACTTTGCTATCTCTTCCTTTATGACACCCACAACATCGGCCTCTATAAACCCCGCCGCCTGCCGCAACGTGCTTGTGATTGCCTTGGCGTTAGAAGACCCATGCGCTTTGATCACGCCGCCATTCACGCCAAGCAACAGCGCGCCGCCATAT
>CAZNVX010000084.1:5191-9487 GCA_964576225.1 uncultured Christensenellaceae bacterium | reverse complement strand
GCTGCCTGTCATCTGCTTGTCTATGACGGACAGCGACTTGAAATATGTATTTGGCAGCCAGAAACGGTCGGATTTGCGCGAGCGTGCCGGATATGTGGAATATTACGAACCAGATGGCACGCTGGGCGTCCGTTTCCCCGCCGGGTTTCGTATCGGCGGCGCGGGCACGCGCCTTTACGCACAAAGATCCATCAACCTGTACCTGCGCGGCGGCTACGGACGCAGTTCCGTCACCTACCCGTTCTTCGACGACTACGAGCTAACCACATTCAAATCGCTGACGCTGCGGAACATGGGGCAGGACAGATCACTGTCCTGCGTGCGAGACGCTTATTTTCACACGATCACCAACGGCCTGAATATCCTCAATATGCGCTCAAAGTTTGCGGTTGTGTATATTAACGGTGCGTATTGGGGGCTATACGAATTCAAAGAGAACCAGAATGCGGATTATCTGGAAGCTAAATACGGGATCGACCGGGATAAGGTTGAGTTCATCCGCTCCACCAAATACGCCTATAAAGGCACCAGCAAGATGATCAATCAGCTTTTTTCCATCGCCAGCAAGAGCATCAGCAGCCGAGAAATGTGGGATGAATACATGTCGCTGATCGACGTGGACTATTTTACGGATTACCTTATCGTGCAGACGTATATCAGCAATTCCGATTATTACAATCAAAAATATACCCACACCACCGACAACAGCCTGCCCTGGCGGCCAATGTACTATGACCTTGACTGGGGTTTGAAGAACGGGCCGAGAGCCGGCGCGTGGGCATTTTTCGGCTCTGGCGGTGTCACCAATACGGACGAAATGGGAGAGGTGACCTCTTTTGTGGATATGGGCTTGTATTATGCGCTGTACCGCAACGATGAGTGGCGCAGCCAGTTTGTAAAACGGTATGCCGAGGTGATGAACACCACCTTTTCAACCGAAAACATGCTGGCGGTATATGATGACATGGTGGCGTCCATCAGAGACGAGATGCCCCGCCATATTGCGCGCTGGGGTTCGCCGTCCTCAGTGAGTAAGTGGGAGAAAGAAATCGACTTCCTCAGGGATACGCTTATCAACCGCCGGTCTTATATCATCAGTGAGCTCAAGAAGCGGTTTGGCCTGTCGGACAGCGAAGTGGCGCAGCTGTGGCCAAACGGATAGCGACAGCTCAGGCGTTCCTGCGCGGTTTTCAAACGAACAGCCCGACAGGGATATTGCCAGAAAAAAAGATCACGGGACCACAGTAGCCTTGGCCTGTGGAGCACCAATAACCGCAGGTTGACTGCACACAACGACAAAGGAGGGGAACCATGACAGTTAATATCGGGGCGATCCAAAAACTGACCTCGCCGAATCCGTTTGCGCTGGTCTCTTCAACAAAAGCGGACGGGGCAACAAACCTGGCGGCGGTTTCGTGGTGGACTTATGTGTCCAATCATCCGGCCTCCGTAGCGGTGTGCCTGAGCAAAAAGGGCTTTACGGGAGAGCTGATACGGGAGAATGGTGAATTTGGCCTCAGTATTGTGGACGAGAGCCTGAAGGAATCAGCATTTCTTTGCGGCACATGTTCGGGCCGTACGGAAAACAAGCCGGACAAGTACGGCATTGATCTTATGGATGCAACGGTGATTTCCACAAAGCTGGTCAGAGCGCATAAGGTGGCCATGGAATGCCGACTGGTCAGCATCACGGAGGCATTCGACCATATTATCTATGTGGCAGAGGTGATCCAGGCGCATGTCAACGCGGAGTGCCGTCAGCTTTATGCAGTCAACGGATACAGCGCACTGGATACGGTTTAATGGAGAAAAATCAAGAAGATGCTGAGCCGTAACGGGGATGGGCCCGCGCCGGCTCTTTTTTTGTTTATCATTCCTGTGTGTCATCATCTTGACCGCCGCGCCGGCCGGACAGGCAATAAGATGAGGGTTTGCGCATAGGCTTGATAATGAGCATATCTGAGGGGAGGCGCTGCCCATGTTCGACTTTTTAAGCATCATCAAAGAACTGCTTGTCCTGGCCGGGTATCTCTCGGGAAAAACGTTTCCCAAACCGCTGACCAAGGACGAGGAGATGGACTGTCTCAGGCGCAGCGCGCATGGCGACGAGGCAGCGCGCCACAAGCTGGTGGAGCATAACCTGCGGCTGGTGGCGCATATTGTAAAAAAATACCAAAACACGGCGTTATCTGGAGACGACCTGATCTCGATCGGTACCATTGGCCTGATCAAGGCGGTGAACTCGTTACTTCCCAAGAAAGGGACGGCGCTGGCGACGTATGCGGCCAAATGCATTGAAAACGAGGTGTTGATGGCGCTGCGCTCCAGCAAGAAGATCAAATTTGAGGTATCTTTAAGCGATCCGATCGGTGTGGATAAAGAGGGCAACGAGATATCGCTGATCGATATACTCGGCACAAGGGAGGATCTTGTGTCTGAGCAGGCCGAGCTGAGGATACAAACCCGCACACTGTACGGATTGCTTGGAAAATGCCTGACGCGGCGGGAGAAAGCGGTGATCGAAATGCGCTACGGCCTGGGCGGGCTTCGGCCGCAGACGCAGCGTGAGATCGCAAAAAAGACGGGCATTTCGCGTTCCTATGTATCGGAGCACGCTTAATGCAAGTGAAAGAGAGATTTGCCGATGTGTTTATGCGAAGCCGGGCTTTTTTGTTTCAACCCAGACAGCCGTCGCAGCTGACCCTATGTGCCGGAACGAAATTGTGAGGGCGTTATGCCTTCCAAGTCCTTGAACACTGTGGAAAAATATTGAACGTTGGTGTAACCGACGGCGGCTGCCACGTCGTAGAGCTTCATTGAGTTTTCGGACAATAAGCGTTTGGCATTGTCCACCCGGACGCGCATCAGGTAATTTGTAAACGTCACGCCGGTTTCCTCCTTAAACAGCTTGCAAAAATAAGACGCATTTAAATAAAACTTTGCGGCCACATCACTCATCGACAAAGGCGAGGCATAGTTTTCATTGATATATGAAACTATTTTATCGATAAGCCAGTGGCGTTTACAGTTAAAGAAGTTCTGATACTGTTCAATGAGGATGGACATCAGGTTGATCAGATGGATATGCATTTTGTCTGTGGTATGAAAAGTAGCGGCCTTGTCAATATAGTCAAGGCATACTTTAACGATATCCTCTGAAACGGGCAGAAAGGGCAGACAGCCTTTAAACAGGCTGTTAAGCACATTCAGATACAACAGCTTAATCTGCAGTGCGGTTGGCGCCCCGCCCGACTGACTCAGGAACTCTGAAATCAGCTCGGACAACAGCTTTGAAACGTCGTCGGCGTTTCCATTTTTCAGGCTTGCGATCAGCGATTTGAGGTTGTATTCATTATATGCGGCTTGGAAACCGTTTGTCTGCTCTTCATTGATGCAGACCCCGTTCTGTCTGGACCAGTTTAAGTTGATATTGTATCTTGCGTTGCGGTATGACTGGCAAAGATCTGCCAGATCATGCGCGATGGAGCCAAGTCCATAGTTGATTCGGATGGTGTGCAGATCCTTTATCAGCTGTTTCGCGTCATTGAGCGTTTTCTCTGCCGCTGCCGCGAACTCGTCGGCAGAGAGATCGCTGAACACAACGTACACATTGACCTCGTCCACCCAAAAGGTCAGCACGTCGTCAAAGCGGGCGTCCAGCTGCCTTTTGATAATCTGACTGATGCTGAACCCCAGCAGCGTTTCCTCGACATCATTTTCGCTGGGTTTATGCTGCATGGGATGCATATGCGCGATGATACACATCACAGAGCTCGCCGGGAACACAACACCAAGCTCTTCCAGGTGCGATAAGGACACCTTGTTGAAGTCCAGCTTGCCCAGCAGCAAATCGATATAGATCTTCTCGCGGAGCAGGTCGGACGAATTTGAGAGCAGGTCTATAACCTGCTGATTGTATTTGTTTTTTTCGAGTGTGGAGATGCATTTGGTTACAGCTCTTTTAAGGTCCTCTTCACCCACCGGTTTTAAAAGGTAATCGATTGCGCCAAACCTGACGGCACTGCGTGCGTATTCAAATTCATTATAGCCGCTGATCAGTATGATCTGCGGGAACATGGCGCTTTCATTGAGTATTTTCATCAAATCGATACCGGAAAGCTCAGGCATCTCGATATCGGTGATGATGATGTCTGGTTCGTGTTCCGCAGCCAGCATCAGCGCCTGGGCGCCGTCCTCGGCTTCGTAGAGCTCGCTGATCCCCAGACTTGTCCAGTCGATCGTCAGCAATAGCCTTTTCCTAAGCCATGGTTCATCATCCGCTATAAGCAGCTTGTA
>CAZNVX010000084.1:0-5181 GCA_964576225.1 uncultured Christensenellaceae bacterium | reverse complement strand
ACGCGTGATCAGCTAAACCCGCATGGGTTTGCAGTGCGCCAGATTGAGCCGGATAACGGCTTCTGTATATTCTCCGTAAACACTGTTCAGGCTTATACCCGAAGACTCGCCGAATTTGAGTTTTATCTGGTAATTAAGATTTCTGAGTGCATACCCTTTTGCTGAGGTGTTGTCCTCGAAGTTAAAGTCTTCCATGCGTCGGTTGAGCCGGTCAAGTGTGGCATCATGGATGCCGATGCCGTTATCACGCACAATGATGATAATCCAATTGTCTTCCTCGTGCACCGATATGTTGATGCGCCATTCGCCACGCTTGTTCTGAAAACCGTGAAGAATGGAATTCTCAATCACAGGCTGAAGCAGGAATTTTGGGACGCTTAAGTCGTATATGCTGTCAGGGATGTTATATGTAAATGATATCTTATAGTTTAATCGAATATTCTGAACGGTGACATACTGATTGGCCAGCTCGAAGGCTTCCCGGAAGGGAACGGAATGCTTGCCTCCCGAAAGTGCGATTCTGAAGAAACGGGAAAGCGCCATCACGAGGTTTGAGATCTCCTCCTGATGGTTGATTTTTGCGATGCTGTAAAGCGATTCAAGAGAGTTGTAGAGCATATGCGGGTTAATCTCAGTTTGGAGCATCTGTATGGTGGCGATGGTCTTTCTGTTCTGCTCCTCGGACACATCGTTTATCAACGAAGAGATTTCACCGGCCATCTCATTGAATCCTGAGTATATGCTCTCAAACTCCGCATTTGGTTTTTCAGTCAGTTTAACGTCAAAATTTCCGTTCTTGATCTCGGTCATCGCCATAGAAACCTGTTTGAGAGGATGGGACATTGAATGGGTCAAAAGCAAGGTGATACCGACTGACAGAACAAGCAGGCACAGTGAGATGATCAGCATTGTGTTGAATATGGGCGCTATCCCCTCGACAATAGAATCCGCATCTGTCGAAATGATATAATACCATTCATTGCCTTGAGAGTATATCCAATTAAACAGATATGACTTGCCGCCTATTGAAATTTCATGATTTTCCGGCTCATATCCGTCGCCAATGGCAGCCAGCATATGTCTGTATTGCGGCAATGACTGCCCAATCTCTTCATCCGACATCGACGATATCAGGTTGCCGTGCTTGTCCATAATCACAGCGTATGATGGTGTTATCTGAAGGCCGGAAACCAGCAGCTGATTGATATACTGTTCCTTGACATTGGTGGTCAGTATCAACTCATTGCTGTCATTGTCCTCCATATAAAAGTTCTTTGATATATTCTTTTCTTTTATTGTTTCGCCAACGGTTGGGTTGCTGATCATATGCTCATAAGGCGTTGATACGCCCCATTTGTACCTTGGAAGAAAATGACAATCAAGCACGTTCGAATTGACGTTGCTGAACGTTGACATCCTTGATACCAACAGAATCGAGCGCGAAGGAAGATAAAGATAGAAATGGTTAAACCCGCCTATGCTGTACGTATCCACGATCAGCGAACTGTGTACAGTGGCCGGCGACTGGGTCGCCTCAAACAACTCGGATTCGGTAACATCTAAATGCGGGTCAATAATTTCAGGTATTTTGGCGAGTGCGATTTGCAAAGAGGTGCTCGCGCCGTCCATTACATCAAGCTTGGACTCAATGTTATTGAAGTTGGCCACCAGCGTTTCCTGTATATTCCTGAAAGCATTGTCTTTGAGCGTACTCTGAGTGGAAGAAAAAAGAATGATACCAAAAATAATAACCGGAATTAATATAGAAACAAATGTGAGAAAAAATAAGCGAACCCGAAACGCATTGATTCTCATTGCTAAAACCCCGCTGATAAACCCACATTATTGGACAGACAAACAAAACACACAAATGTAAAGTATATGTTGATATAAGAATATAGCAGCCCGATATGATTGTCAATACGGGCAGGATTCCCACAACCAGAGCTGGGACACAATGCGGCAAAACAAGCGAAAATAATATAAAAAAAACAAAAATAGCAAGTTTACAAAGCCGCAATTCATTATTAGAGTGACAATAGGACGGTATAGCCATAAATCACTCCATCCCCTTAATTTTGTGTTGGCTTGACCAATGCAATGGTGTGCCGTAGACTAAAAAAGAAAAGCGATCCGGCAACGTGATGACTGCCAAAAAGGCTCTATCTACAAGCCCCTTTAGCGACCTGTTCAATATACGCCTGAATTAAAAACTTGTGCCTTGATCAAAATGCCATATGGCAAAGCTTAAGACAATGAATGACCGTTTAGCGCCGTAACAGCTCTGATAAAGGAGGATATATGGGAAAAAGATTAATTACTGCTTTGTGCTATATGATCATCATTTCCTTTTTGCTGTCGGGCTGCAATTTGCCTCCGGCACCGGATTATGACACGCCTCCCAATAATCCGGGCTATTATGAATCTGCCGTTGTCACAGAAGAGGTGCCCGTGAAGCGGGAACTGGATAATTTAAATGGCAAGAAAATTGCCGCAGTGGTGCTGATAAAGGACCAGTTTCAAAGAATGCTGCAGATCACAATGAAAAAAACTGCGGAACGCTACGGGGCAACGGTGATTGAAGGACAAAGCGGCGGCGAACTGGACAACGAGGTTGAACTGATTAACCAATATGCCAGCGGCGGCATTGACGGCATCTGTATTTTCCCCGTGAGCTTAACCGGATCGGCCGCTGCGCTGGAGAATGCTGCGAATCACGGTGTTATGATTTATTGTGCGAACATGGATATGGACTATGACTGGCAGACAGGTTTTGCCAAGATGGATCAGTACAATATCGGTGAGATCGTGGGAGAATTCTGCGCGGAGTATATCAAGAAAAATTTCCCGGGAAGAAAGCCCAAGACGGCCATCATCCAGTTTACCGCGTTGCTGCCTGAAATGAGCGCCCAGAGGACAAGCGGTTTTCTGTCCAAAACGGAGGATTTGATCGAAATCGTCAAAGATGTTGACGCCTGGGATGCGGATGTTTCTGTTAATGTGGCGGCGGAGGTCATCAATTCCCATCCGGATCTTGATCTGATCTTTTGTGCAAACGAAGGCGGGACGGTGGGAACCGTGTTGGCTGTAAAGAATGCAGGCAAGAGCATTCCGGTTTTCGGTATCGATATCAGCGAACAGCTGGTGAATATGCTGCTGGATCCGGACGATATTCTTCAGGCTCTGGGGGGGCAGGACCCTGTCGCCCTTGGAGAGGCGTCGATGAGAAATCTTTGCCTTGCCATGATGGGAAAAGAATATGAGACGGGTGTGCTGCTGCCGGGCATCCCGCTCACAAGGGAGGACCCGGAAGGCGCGAAAGCCTATCTGAAGGAACTTTTGGACGCGCTGAAGTAGTCGATTTCAGTCTGCAGTGTCAAGGCCACAGCGTATAAATGGAAAATAATGGAGCGATCGGTGCGCTAACCAGTGTACCGATCATTATTTTATTACGTCATTTTAACAGGGCAAAATAACAAACAAAAAACAAATCCAGCCTGATTGAATCATGTCGCAGTCTCTATTAATATAGAATTAAGCCATAAGCCAACCATCATTTGTTGAGAATAATACTCATTCTATCTGAATCGACAGCTATGAAAACGATACAGGATCGGAAAATGAGTATCTGTGATTCGTGTTGCCAAAAACAGTTGTATTTAAAAAAGGATAACGGTGTTGTTAGCCGTCCGGTAATTACCAATAATGAAGAGAAAGGAAGGAGCCGAGAGATGCCCGAGAGTGATTTCATCATTGAGATTAAAAATGTCACCAAAACTTTCGGCGGCGTTGTCCGCGCGCTTGACAATATCAGTCTGGCAATACGAAAAAATGAAATTGTAGGCGTTGTGGGCGAGAACGGCGCCGGGAAATCGACGCTGATGAAGATTCTCGCCGGGGTGTTCCCCCCGGATTGCGGGAAACTGCTTTACAAGGGGAAGGAGGTGCCGTTTCCAAAGAACCCCAAGGAGGCTGCGAAAAGAGGCGTTGGCATTGTGTACCAGGAAAAGGGCGTGGTGTCGTGCTTAAAGGTATACCAGTTTTTGCTTCTGGGTAACGAAGACAGTTATACAAAAGTCAAAACACTGCAAGTTAAAAAAATGAAGGAATATGCGGCCCAGGTTCTCAAGGAATTCAAAATCCGCTGCTCGATTGAAGACTATATGTATGAGCTGCCGTTGTCCACACAGAAGATGATTGAGATTGCGCGGGCGATTGTGAGCCTGAGGCTGGAGCATGGGGACGGTGCGGAGCTGGTGATCATACTGGATGAGCCCACCGCGCCGCTGACGATCGAGGAGCGGCAGGAGCTTTTTAAACAGATCATCAATATGAAGAGCAGCGTGTCTTTCGTCTTCGTCTCTCATATCATGCATGAAGTGATGGAGTTTACAGACAGGATACACGTGCCCAGAGACGGCAGAGTGGTGGCCAATTTCGATATGGCAAAAGAGAAGATATCGGAAGAGGATCTGTTCAAGGTTATTGTCGGCAAAGAATCAGTGGATTTGTCAAAAAGCAAAACGATAAAACCGGCGGTGCAGGGCGATGTGATACTCGAAGCCGACAATCTGACGAAGGCCGGGTGTTATTACGACGTTTCGTTTTCTTTACACAAAGGCGAGTGCATTGGCATATTTGGCCCGGCGGGAGCCGGACAGAGTGAAATATTGCGCACCATTGCCGGGCTGACGCATTTCGACAAGGGCGCACTCGACATCGGCGGGAAAAAGGCGGGATCGAAAGAACCGCCGCATATAAGGCTCAAAAGGGGTATCGGTTATTTTTCTGGCGAGACGGGGAAGGAGCTGTTTTTGAACTGGTCCATCGCCAAGAACATCTCGATACTCAACATACCGAAAATACGGCGCAGACTGACACGCACCATCAATTTCAGAGCAGAAAAGCTGATGGCGGAGGAGATTATCCGCAACCTGAGGATCAAGGCGCCGAATTACCGCGCTGAGTGCTACTCGCTCAGCGGCGGCAACAAACAGAAGGTGTCTGTCGGCAAATGGTTTGAAAGGAACCCTGATCTGTTTTTACTGGAGAGCCCGACCATAGGGATCGACGTGGGCGCCAGGACGGATATCTATGAGGCGACGCTGAAGATGAAGGATAGGGGCATTTCCATGATACTGGTCAGCGACGACCCTAAAGAATACTCGCTGCTGTGTGACA
>CAZNVX010000083.1:8377-9578 GCA_964576225.1 uncultured Christensenellaceae bacterium | reverse complement strand
CCAATCGTCGTCCCATTGAATAACTATGTATTCGTATTGGGAAATGCGCACATGATTCTGAATGGCCGACAGTTTGTCGGAGATTGTCGTTTCCAAAAAAACGTTACCTGCTGCTATGGTTTTAATGATCTGTGTATCGGATAAAATACTGTTTTCGAGAGAATAGGCCGCCTGACGACAAGCTTGACCGGCGTCATACATGGCCTCGCTGATCAGGGTGGTTTTCATGACAGAGAAAAATACAGCGCCAATAATGATGACCAGCAGCAAAAATACCGCGATTGTTGATAATGTGAGCTTAACTTTAATGCTCAAGCGCACCCTCCCGGCCATATCTATTGACACCATACATCCCCATATAGTCTATCGGAACATTAACCCTTAATGTTTAATGAAATAATCAAAATTTACAACACATGCTTTAAATATTGTCCGGTAACGCTGGCGGGGTTTTCAGCCAGTTGTTCGGGTGTTCCCCGGGCAATAACACGCCCGCCGCCGCCGCCGCCGTCAGGACCCAGATCAATGCAATAATCCGCGCATTTGATCACATCAAGGTTATGTTCGATCACGATGACGGTGTTTCCTTTGTCTGCGAGCCGGGCAAGGATTGTGACCAGGCGGTTCACATCGTCGGTGTGCAGGCCGGTCGTCGGTTCGTCCAGAATAAACAGCGTATTTCCCGTCTGCCGCTTGGAAAGATATGTCGCCAGCTTCACGCGCTGCGCTTCACCGCCCGATAATGTGGTGGACGGCTGCCCCAGCTTGATATAACCAAGACCAACGTCGCTGAGCACCTGTATGGTGTTGCGTATAGACGGTATGCTGTCGAAAAACGTCAGGGCCTCCTCCACCGTCATATCCAGCACTTCCTGAATGTTTTTGCCTTTGTAGCGAACGTCGAGTGTCTCGCGGTTATACCGCGCGCCCTTGCAGACCTCGCAAGGCACGTACACGTCAGGCAAAAAATGCATCTCAATCTTGATGATGCCGTCACCGCCGCAGGCTTCGCAGCGTCCGCCCTTCACGTTGAAGGAGAAGCGGCCTTTCCCATACCCTCTTATTTTTGCGTCTTTGGTGGACGCAAAGAGATCCCGTATGCCGGTGAACACGCCGGTGTATGTGGCCGGGTTGGAGCGGGGCGTGCGGCCTATAGGGCTTTGGTCGATGTCGACAACCTTATCTATCAGCTCAATGCCTT
>CAZNVX010000083.1:0-8367 GCA_964576225.1 uncultured Christensenellaceae bacterium | reverse complement strand
TCTATCCTTGGCATTGTATAACACCTTCGCAAGCGCTTTGAAGAGTATTTCGTTAACCAGCGTGGACTTGCCGCTGCCGGATACACCCGTCACCGCGGTGATCACGCCGGTCGGAAACGCCGCATCAATGTGCTTCAGGTTGTTCTCAGCCGCTCCGATAACACGAAAATAACCGCCGGGCTGGCGCCGGGCTCGTGGAATTTCAATTCGCATGGCGCCGCACAGATACTGCCCGGTTATCGATCTTTCATCTTGCGCGATCTGCTCAGGCGTGCCGGACGAAACCACTTCGCCTCCGTGAACACCCGCGCCCGGCCCCATATCGATCACATAATCGGCACTGCGTATGGTTTCGTCGTCATGCTCCACAACTATCAGCGTGTTGCCCAGCGCCTGAAGCTCTTTGAGTGTGGTCAGCAGCTTGCCGTTGTCACGCTGATGCAACCCGATGCTTGGCTCGTCGAGTATGTACAGCACGCCCGTCAGGCCGGATCCAATCTGCGTTGCCAGCCGGATCCGCTGCGCTTCCCCGCCCGACAGCGTACCCGCACTGCGCGACAGCGTCAAGTAAGACAAGCCGACATTGCGCAGGAAATTAAGCCTAGCCCGCAGTTCTTTGAGCACTCTGTCAGCAATGATATGCTGCTTTTCCGTGAGCTCAACAGTATCGAAGAAATATAGCGCCTCATCAATAGGCAGATCGGAAATTTCAGCGATATTCTTTTTCCCGATTTTAACGGCAAGCGTCTCCGGCTTAAACCGTGAGCCATGGCAGACGGGGCACAGCAGCGTGGCCATATACTTTTCTATTTCAGCTTTCATCATGTCAGAATCCGTCTGGCGGTATCGGCGCTCCAGATTCGGAATGATGCCCTCAAAGCGGTTCAAAAACGTTCCCTGGCCGTAATCGGATGAATAATCCACCTCAAAGCGCTCGTCTCCCGTACCGAAAAGTATCATGTGCTGAACTTTTTCGTCCAGCTCTGCAAACGGTGTATCCATGTCGAAGCCGTAGTGCCTCGCCATGCCCTTGAAATACTGCGCACCCCAGCTGTCAAGCGCGCCCGAATTCCATCCGGACACCCGAACCGCACCTTGTGACAGCGGTTTCGTCTTATCTGGCACGATCAGATCCTCATCCACTTTCATGATGGTACCCAGCCCGTGGCAATGCGGACACGCGCCGTACGGGGCGTTAAAGGAAAACATACGCGGCGTTATTTCGTCAATGCTGATCCCGCAGTCGATACAGGCGTAATTCTGGGAATAACGCTGCTCGCTTCCTGAGCCCATGTCCACAACTTTGACCACGCCGTCTCCAAGACCCAAGGCGGTTTCCACCGAGTCGTGCAGGCGCGCCGATGACTCGTCAGAAAGCACAATGCGATCCACGACAACATCGATGGTGTGCTTTTTATTCCGTTCCAGCACGATCTCCTCATCCAGCATATACGTGATGCCGTCTACGATCACGCGCGAATAGCCGGATTTGGCCAAGTCTTCAAATATCTTTGTATGCTCACCTTTGCGGCCTTTGACAACAGGCGACACGATCATCAGCTTCGCGCCCTCCGGTCGTTTCAGGATGTCATCAACGATCTGGTCTATGGTCTGGCGTTCAATCTTCTTGCCGCATTTTGTGCAGTAGACATCGCCCGCGCGCGCGAACAGAAGCCGCAGGTAGTCATGGATTTCCGTGACGGTGCCCACCGTGGAACGCGGATTTTTACTCGTTGTCTTCTGATCGATGGATATCGCAGGCGACAGCCCGTCGATAGAATCCACATCCGGCTTGTCCATCTGCCCCAAAAACTGGCGCGCATATGCGGACAGCGACTCCACATACCGGCGCTGCCCTTCGGCATAGATGGTATCAAATGCCAGCGACGACTTCCCGCTGCCGGACAGGCCGGTGATAACGACCAGCTTATCCCGGGGGATGGTGACGTCGATGTTCTTCAAATTGTGCTCTCTGGCACCTTTTATGGTAATGCTGTTCATTATTTCTCGTTTCGTATGAATTCTTTAATACGGAATAATTCGTCCCTGAAGGCGGCCGCCGCTTCAAACTCAAGTTCCATTGCGGCCTGTCTCATTTGCTTCTCAATGATGGCCGCCTTTTTAACCGCCTCCGCGTGCGTCAGATGCTCAGCATCCTTAACAGGCTTCGTGATCTCAATCATGCGGTGCGCTTCTTTAAGAATCGTCTGCGGTGTGATGCCATGAGCGGCGTTGTACGCCATCTGCATCTCCCGACGGCGGCTTGTTTCGTCGATCGCACGCTTCATGGAGCCGGTGATCGTATCAGCATACATCAGCACGCGCCCCTCCACGTTTCGCGCGGCACGGCCGATTGTCTGGACCAGCGAGGTTTCGTTGCGCAAAAACCCCTCCTTATCGGCGTCAAGCACTGCCACCAGCGCAACCTCGGGCAAGTCCAGCCCTTCGCGCAGCAGATTGATGCCCACCAGCACATCAAATTCGCCCAGGCGCAGCCCGCGAATGATTTCCATGCGTTCGAGCGTATCCACATCAGAATGCATGTATTTAACACGTATGCCAAGCTCTTTGTAATAATCCGTCAGACGTTCGGCCATCTTTTTGGTCAGCGTTGTCACCAGAACCCGAAAGCCTTGACTGACCACCGCGCGTATTTCCCCGAGCAAATGCTCCACCTGTCCTTTGGCCGGCAGCACGGTGATCATAGGATCCACCAATCCAGTCGGGCGCACGATTTGCTCCACAACGCTGCCCGCCCTCCGTCGTTCGTATTCAGCGGGCGTGGCGCTCACATACACCGTCTGTCCCTGCCGCTTGGTGAATTCATCAAATGTGAGCGGCCTGTTGTCGTAGGCTGACGGCAGACGAAAGCCATACTGAACCAGCATATCCTTTCGTGAGAAGTCGCCTTTATACATTGCACGGACCTGCGGCAGCATCACGTGGGACTCATCCACGAACAGCAGGTAATCGTCCGGAAAGTAATCCAGCAGCGTATACGGCGGATCCCCCGGCTTGCGCCCGTCAAAATAGCGCGAATAATTCTCGATACCGGTGCAGTATCCCAGCTCGCGCAGCATCTCCATGTCATATACGGTGCGCTGTTTGATGCGTTCGGCTTCAAGCAGCTTTCCCTCAGCCTGAAACTTTTCAATCTGCCGCAGCATGTCTTCTTTGATTTGATCCAGCGCGGCCAGCATGGATTCATGTTCCACCGCGTAGTGCGTGGCCGGAAATATTGCCATATGCCCGCGCGTGGCCGTTGGACGTCCCGTCACCGCATCGATCTCCAGAATTCTCTCTATCTCGTCGCCGAAAAACTCGATACGCACCGCTTTTTCCATGGTGCTGGCCGGGAATACCTCCACAGTGTCGCCGCGCACACGAAAACGCCCGCGCGTGAAATCCATATCGCCCCGCGTGTAGCTGATATCCACAAGCCGTGAAAGCAAATCGTCGCGTTTTACCTTCATGCCGGGCCGCAGCGATATGCTCAGGTTGCGGTATTCGGCCGGGTCGCCGATTGAGTAAATGCACGATACGGAAGCCACCACAATCACATCACGGCGTTCCTGAAGCGCCGACGTGGCGCTGTGGCGCAGCCGGTCAATCTCATCATTGATGCTGGCATCCTTTTCGATGTACAGATCTTTGCCCGGCACATAGGCCTCGGGCTGATAGTAATCATAATAACTGACGAAAAACTCGACAGCGTTATCCGGAAAAAACTCCCGGAACTCACCGCACAGCTGAGCGGCCAGCGTTTTGTTGTGCGCCAGCACCAGCGCAGGCCGGTTCAGCCTCTCAATCACATTGGCAACGGTAAACGTTTTGCCGCTACCCGTAACGCCCAGCAACACCTGCGATTGTTTACCCGCCTTGATACCGCTGACCAGTGCGTCAATGGCTTCGGGCTGACTACCCGCCGGCTTATATTTGGCTTGCAGCTTGAAATCCAACGGCTTCACCCCCCGAAAGCGTACCGTTATACATCCGCATTGACCACCAGCACATCCTGCCAGATCGCCTTGTTGGCTTCAATAAAAGCCTGATGCGCCGGATGATGGAAATAAGCCTCCAGCGCGGGGCGCGATTCACAAGTCAGGCAATGCATCACATCATAGTCTGCCGTGTTTTCATAATCCACTTTGAACGTATGGCCTGCCGAATATGCCGTGATTCCCGGAATGCTATCAGCCAGTGCTGCAAACATGTTCATATGCCGGCTGATCTGTGCAGCGGACGCATCCCGCTTAAACTTAAACAACACTGTATGGGTAACAGCCATGCTCATTCCCCCTTACCTGAGCCGGCACGGCAGATAATCCGGCAGCTTCTTGTCGATGAAACAAAGGTTCAGGCGGGCGAAGCGCTGGATACCGTTTTCCATCGGGACATCCGGCCATCCGTCGCCAATCAGCGGCATCGCGTAATCAATGAATTCGTCCGTCACATCAAGACCGCCGGGTGCTATCCAGCTTTTTGGCAGATACCGCACCGAGTTGGCCACAACGTCCAGCGACACTTTGTCGAAGTAGACGTCATACGCTTTTCCGGGGCGGCGCAATATTGTCGCCATGTAACCCGTGCCCTCGAAAAGGCCGATCTCCACCGCTTTGCAGGCCACGCGATAGGCTTCGTCGATATCCACCTTGGACGCATAGATCGAAGCGTCGCGCTGCATCACGCCCACCTGCTGACAGGTCGCCTGCCCACGCGCTTTCAGGCCGTGCCGGTTCAGATAGTTTGTTACCTGCTGCACGGCGGTGCTTTCGCTCGCGCCGTATTCGATATGCCCGAAACCGTCATGCCGCGCGCCAAGCTCCCCTGCGTCATAGCCCTCATTAACGACCACAATGCAGCGCCCGTCCCGCTTAAGCTGCTCATTCACGTTGTCAGCCAGTTCCTCAATACTCTTTTTGGCTTCCGCGAAATACATCTGCAGCGGCATACGCCGTTCCGGATCTCCCAGGCGGGATGCGGCCGTGATGAAGCCGGAAGAACGCCCCATGCACTGATGCACCGACACGCATTCGGACACGCCCATACCCCGGTTCTCTTCTTCGATATTCTGAATGTTCATCGCCCAGTAGCGCGCCGCACTGCCGTAGCCCGGCGTGTGATCGATAATCGTGCGCGCTTCGTCTCCGACATCGTTATCGATCGTTTTGGGTACGCCGACGACTGTCAGATCAAATCCCTCTTCATGCGCAAGCCGCGACACATGCGATGCCGTATCCATCGAATCATTACCGCCGATGTAGAAGAAGTATCCGATATCATGTGCGCGCAGCACATCCACGATGCGCTGAAAGTCGTCCTGCTGGTCATTCTTGAGCTTGTAGCGGCACGTGCCGATAAATCCGGCAGCTGGTGTGTTCTTCAGCAGCTTCAGCTCCGTCTCATCCTGGTCATCCATGTCAATCAGCTGCTCAAAAAGCACGCCTTCAATACCGTGCCACGCGGCATACACCTTGCCAATACGGTCGGGATACTGACGGCAGGCTTCAACTACCCCCAGCAGCGACGCGTTAATGACTGGCGAAGGGCCGCCCGACTGTGCTACCAACGCATTTCTCTTCATTGAATCCTCCTGAAATATTTTGTCGTTTATGCAAAAAGCCGCACCAGAAAATACAAGGTACGGCTCGACTCTCCTGCCACGTCTTAGTATTATAACACATGTCCGACAAATTTCAAGCTAATCGGCGTAAAGGGATAAGAAAAAAGCGACCGTGCGTTCCGGCCGCTTTCTCATCATAATTCATTGGATTTCATACACGACGCTGACGCTTGCGGTGACGTCCATCTCACCCGCGCTGACGTATGTGATGCCTTCATCCATCTTCTCCGCCGCCGGCATTTCAAATTCCCTGTAAACCGTGTTATACGTGTACCCCTCGGTCACCTCAACCGGTTTGACGATTACGCAGCCGCCCGCAGCCGCTAAGGTGTCGGCCTTGGCACGCGCGCTTTGCATGGCGGCCGTCAGCGCCTGGTTGTAGGCCGGCTCTCTGTCGCGTATATCGAACCGGATGGAATAGGACGTGTTGGCGCCTGCTGCCGCCGCGATATCAAGATACTCCCCCACTTTGTCAATATCCCGCATCGTCAGCTCCACTGTGTTGCTGACCTCAAACATCTTGATTTTCGACACGCCGTCAGAGTAGTCGTAAACAGGATAGACGGAATAATTAACCGTGCGGATATCGTCATCCGTCAGTCCGGCGCCCTTAAGCGCGGCGATCACCGCATTCATCAATTCCTTATTGGCCGTCTGCGCGTCCTTCATATTCTTTTTTTGCGTCACCACACCGATCGTCGTATAGGCCACATCGGGCATGACCTTGACCGTGCCATTGGCTGTCACCGTCAGCTTGTTGACGCTCTTTAGCGTATCGTCCGCCAGCTGAATCACGATTTTCTCGCCGGGCGACGACTGGTTCGGCATCTCTTCGCTTACAGCCGGCACAACTGCGCATCCGGCGAGCGCCAGGGCTGCGGTGATGACCATGGATAGGCCTATGATTCTAAACACTTTCATAAATCGCGCCCTCTTAAGTTGCGGTCTATACACCCGGATTGTTGTTCTTCTGCGCCTCTTTCCTGCGCTTCCTGCGTTTCACAAGCACAATCGCTATTACGCCGCCCACAGCCAGCGGCACGAGTATCGGCGAACCTGCAACAAGGAAGATCAGCAGCCCTTCACCAAAATCGGCCAGCGCGTTGACAACCGCGTAGAAACCGCTGGTAATACGCTCTCCGAGCGACTGCTTCGAAGGCGTGACGGACGTCACCTCGTTGACTTCCTGCAAATAAACGGTCACCGTCGAAAAATCGACCAGGCTGTCATAATCTCTGAGTTGGGTCTGGTTGATCTGTATTTCGTATGACACGTTCGCCAGCTCGCGTTCAAGCTCAATAATGTCTTCAAGACCCTTGGCTTCTTTGAGCAGTTCCTGGAGCCGTTCTTCCCGAATACGCAGCGTTTTGAGCCGTGTTTCAATGTCAAAATACTGTGTGGAAATATCGGTGCCGCGCACGGAAGTGGACACGGTTTCTCCAAGGCCTTTGAGCACATTCATAAAGACGTCAAAGTTCTTATTCGGTACGCGCAGCGTCATGTATGCGGTGCGCCCCGTATCCTGCCAGCTCTGCGGACGCGTCCCGCTCTCTGATGCATCCTGCTGATACCCGCCGAGCTCTTTGAGCTTGGTCAGTATTGTTTTGAGGTCTTCGTCATAGTTTTTCGTCCTGGCTTCTATGGTGCCGTCATAGATGATTTTCCGGTTCACGCCTGGTTCCAGAATCGAGCTGTCGTAATTAATGCCCGACCCGGCAGATTCCCCAGCTTCCTGAGGTTCGGCATAGCCGTCATCATAGTATTCTTCTGCCGCGGTGGGCGCTTCCATCGCCGGTGCTTCAGGCGCCGCCGCCTCCCCGTAATACTCTTTGCCGCCGCTATAGCTGCTTGAGTTATTCATGCCGGCGGCACATCCCGTCAAAACCAACAGCACCACCAATGCTGCCGTCACCACCAATAATATCTTTTTCACTTTTCACCCCTCCTTGAATTAAACAGCGCCTTGTTTAACTCTAAGACGCCTGTCATCTGAAGAATGTTCCTTGCGCTCAGCAATTGATAAGAAGTTCTTTGAGTCTCTGCCTGCCCCGGTTAAGCCGGGATTTTACTGTGCCGACGGAAATGCCCAACGAGTAGGCAATCTCTTCGTAAGAGAGACCATTGATGTCGCGAAGAACCACCACCGTCTTATGCCCGTCCGACAATGTATCGATGGCACGACGGATATCGTCGGCTCTCTCAATGGAAAGTGCGTGTTCTTCCGGCGCCAGCGAGTCGTCATCTCTGAACATCGCACCATTTTCCAAGGCATGATCAAGCGAAACAGGCGATTTTTGCCTTTTTCGGAGACCGTCAAGACAGGTATTGACGGTGAGCCGGTAAACCCAAGATGAAAAGGCCGCCTGACCCTTAAATGACTTGATACTTCTGTATAGCTTAATCAAAGATTCCTGAGCCATATCAAAAGCATCCGCCTCGTTGCCCATAAAGCGGCAAGCTATGTTGTATACCCTTTTTTCATACAGCATAAGCAACGCCTCCAGCGCCGCCGGCTCGCCATTTTGCGCACGCTTTATCAGCAGCGCTTCCTCGTCGGGCATAACGACCTCCAAACAATGACAGATACTAATCCACAGGCAATTATACATGATTTTCTATGTTTTGCATAGGTGTATTTGCACGGCTTGCAATACCCCTGGGCTGGGCATCGTTCGCAAAAACAACACCCCAAACAGAGCATGTTCTTATGCTTTCATTTTTATCACATGCGGCGTTATATATAA